>DJFR01000216.1 GCA_002432545.1 Flammeovirgaceae bacterium UBA5867
CAGCCGGGTATAGAAAAGGAAATGTCTCCGCGACCGATCTACGATACCGATGATCCGGGTTACGGACGACTGCAGGGTAAAGTAGCTATAATTACAGGTGGCGACTCTGGTATAGGTCGCGCAGTAGCCATACAATTTGCGAAAGAAGGTGCCGATGTTGTCATTGCATATCTCGATGAACACGAAGATGCAAAAGAGACAGCAGAGGCTATTCGCAAGTATGGTAAAGATGCGTTACTCATACCAACCGATATATCGCAGGAAGTAAATTGCAAGAATATAATCGATCAGGCCCTGCAACGCTTCAAGCGGGTAGATATACTGGTAAACAATGCAGCGGTGCAATACGAACAAAAAGATGTACAGGACATTTCTGCGGAGCAATGGGAGTATACTTTCCGCGTGAATATTTTTTCATACTTCTATATGATCAAATATACCGTGCCGCATTTGCAGGAAGGAAGCAGTATAATAAATACCGCTTCGGTAACCGCATATAAAGGTAATCAAACCCTGATGGACTACTCATCAACCAAGGGCGCTATCATTGCATTTACCCGGAGCTTATCTCAATCCCTGGCGGAGAAAGGCATTCGTGTAAACGCTGTTGCTCCCGGACCGGTATGGACACCGCTGATTCCGGCTTCGTTCGATGAGGAGAAAGTTGAAAAGTTTGGAAAAGATACTCCTTTGGGCAGACCGGCACAACCGGTAGAGATTGCTCCATCATATGTATTCCTCGCTTCGCGCGAAGGATCGTTCTTCACCGGCCAGGTACTACACCCGAATGGCGGATCGGTCATCAATACATAAACACAATCAGGTATACTACCTGAGCAATGTACATCCCGTGCTATATAGTAACACGGGATGTTTTTTTTCAGGCAAGCCGCACTTCCATGAACATAATGATGGCGTTGTTGGAGAGTGCTTCGAAATCTACCACCTCAACTTCCCACAGTGCCAAGCCATCACGCGCATGCAATAACCGATTGGCCACTTCAAAGGCACCTTCCAGTACAAAAACAAAAACACCGTTGCTGCTTCCGGCCGGAGTATATATACCTTCTCCCCTGCCAGTAAACTTACCAATACACGGTGATGTGTGCACATCGCGCGCAGGGTTCGGTGTTAGCGGAATGAGTATATCTTTACGCTTGTCCAGGTCGAACAGAACTTTACCCGGTACTGTCGCGGATGACGGCAAGGTATACCCTATCTCCAGGAAGTTAATAAGGTCATCCTCATACGGATTGACGATCTCCACGATCGAATTTTTCGGTGCTATCGCTATATAGGCTTCTCCTACATCCGTTAACGTATACACGCCATCTTCACCGATCCGTACATTCACCGCACCCACAATTGGTAATACCATAATCACCGTTTCCTCTTTGGTATAGCGCACCAGCGTATGTTCACCCTTCAGCGTAGTATCATTAAATGTTTTCAGGTTACCGAATGGTCGCCTGTTCTCATTAAAATATTTACCGGCATTGAAGATGTGAAAGCTTCTGAACCAATCTTCCTGCGAACATCCGCGCTGATCGGCCAAGTATATAGTAGCTTTGGTCTTAGACAGCATACGGTTATAGTTTAAGATCACTTCCCTCCTGCACCTGCGCTTCTATAGCCTGTACATCCGTTGCCGGTTGAAATGAACTGATGCTCAGGTTCGGTCTCCAGGCCACCATCTCGGTATCAATCATCTGCCCGTTGCGCAGGGCTTCACGCTTATCACCCACTGCCAGCAGAAACATATTCTGCACCGTATCAATCCAGGTAAGCACCTCGCTGTAAAAATGAATGGCGATCTTATGCTGATATTTATCCTTCACGTGTGAATGAAGAATTTCAAACTTGAAATTCCGGAAGGGTATAAATACCTTACCCGATACATTGGTAATATCCGGTATACGTTCGTTCAACTGGCGCAGGTACCCTATAGCAGCCGTGCTTACCAGGGCATGCAACCGATCGGCTTTCGGATCATGCTCCAGAATTTCGCGAAAGGTTGTAAATTTCTGTTGCTGATTATAGTATTGAGCCTGCATAAAAAACTCCCGGTATGTATCATCCAATACATACTTCTCCCACACACCCGATGCTGAAGCATCAATGACTTTGGAGTAACACAACCGTATAAGACCTTTTGCCATGTTTACATTACTAAGTATACTACATTCTATATCTGATCAGGCATTTACCACAATGGTATGGGTAAGCACGTAACCATCCGTTGTGTTGCCGGTTAACGTAGCTAGTTCGCTGTCAACAGAGTCAGCAAAGATGTTATCAGATGAGTTATACGTATCCTGCTTGCCTTTGGTATAGTATTGTGTGGCCGTAGTATATACCGCATCGGTTATTTCGCTTGGAAAAGCAATCTGTGTAACCAATAATGAAACACCGCTTGCATTATAAACGTGCACGTGAATATGCGGGGCACGCGATGCATACCATCCCGGAAATATAGAGGTAAATCCAGCCAGGCCATTACTGTCCGTAACCTGTCTGCCGCGCAGAAAATGCACCGAAGTATAATTCACCGTCTGCATGGAAGTGCCGCCATACTCAGAGTAATAACCATCCTTATCGCAGTGCCATATATCTACAATGGCATCGGCCAGTACAGCACAGCTATTATTTTTATTCTGGATCGTGATCTTTACCGTCAGCGGCAATCCCGTACGCTCAGAACGTATATCTACCATCTCAAGTGAATCTGGGTCCTTCGTTGGAAAAGGTCCTGCTGTTTCGGTTGGTGTAGTGCTACATGCACCCGATGTTACATCATCGTCATCGCTGCTGCAAGCTTGCAACAAGGGTAAGATGAGACTTCCCATGCCCAGACGTTTTAAGAATTGTTTGCGTTCCATAATGGTATAGTATAGGTTTCTAAATTTTAAGGTTGGAAAATTTCAAGATTGAAAGATTGTGGTCACTTCATTTATTATTGGTTGCTGGCATTATCTCCGTTTTATTGTGATTCGTGTTGTTACAGGGTTTATTATATCCATAACGATTTAGTAAGTGCTTTTCTTTGCTTGTCGCACTAAAATGAGGTGAACACATGCATTTTTCAGGTGATGATGTTGAAAAATGAACGTCTGCCGGATTTTTGTAGGAACAGTATGTGTCTCCAAGCATTGATGGTCAACCTTCGCAAGTCACTACGCTACTTCATTTTGCGGGATTCTCTCTCTTCTGCAATATTTCAACCCGGTCGAAAACACTTCAGACAGGATATATACATTTCAGAGCAAACAACGTAGTTATCGGAAAATGCTATACCGGGCGTATAGCCTTGTCGTTACAAATCATGTCTTTCGTTTTCAAAAAACTGCACAAAAAAATGGCTCATATCTTTTTTGTATGCATCCGTTATGTTTTGAAGATTACGAGCTTTCGTTTATATTTATTGAAGGTCATTGGGAACAGTCCGCATTCACGGACTATGGATTTGCATTATAAATTAAGTAATTGAGCGATAACCTGGATCGCTCTTAGGCATTGCTTCCGGTATGCCTGTTAGAATGATTTTTTAATAAACGACTCTCGTATACTATGAAGTTAACGTTGGATAAAAAAATACTCCTGGGATTTTCCATTTGTTCATTTGTATTGCTGCTCGTAGTTGCTATGTCTTTCAACAACAGCGAGAAACTTGTTATTACAAATCAATGGGTAACACATACCCAAGACATTCTTTATGAATTGGAGCAAGTACTGGTATACTCGATTGATGCCGAAAATGCTGCACGCGGTTTTGTGATCAGTGGCAATGATGATTTTCTGCAACCTTTCTTTAATTCCAAGCTTAGCTTGTCTGATCACACCAACAAAATTATTGAACTCACACGCGATAATCCGGTACAACAGCGAAACAGTAAAAAGCTCGACAGTTTAACGATTAAACATATACAGTTTCTCGAAAATTTTATTGAACTGCGCAAAGCAAACTACGACCAGGCAAAAGCTGACTTTACAGTAGGAACCAGCAAACAAATGCTTCAGCAGATCAGAAACCAGGTAAGCAAATCCAAAAATATAGAGCAACAACTGTTGGATGAACGAAAACAAGATAGCGAGAATGATACCCGCACTTTCAATATACTTTTCCTCATTCTGTTATTGGTAATCGCAGCAACACTCATCGTTGTATATATACTGATCACAACTAACCTGCGGGCACTGAAGGGTGCCGAAAAAGAAGCGAAAAATAAAAACTGGAACCTGGAAGGAAATCGTGATCTCATTCGAAGTTTACAAGGGAATAAGGCCATCAAAGATCTGGCGGAGGCTGCCATCAATCACCTTACCACATATTTAGATGCACAGGCCGGAGTTATATATTTTACAAACCGCGAGGAGCAACGCCTCTACCCGGCAGCTACTTACGCTGTTGAGAGAAGTAAATCAGAAACTAGGTCCATACCTTTTGGCCAGGGGTTCGCAGGTCAAGCCGCTGCTGATAAGCGAAGTATAGTATTGCGCGATATACCGGAACATTACTTTAATGTTATAACAGGATTTGGACAGGTTCGTCCGCGAAATATACTTGTTACTCCCTTTCTTTTCGAAGGTGATGTGATCGGAGTAATTGAGCTGGGCAGCATACACAACTTTACGGAAATACAGCAGCAATATTTGCAACTCGTGTCGGATGGTATAGCCATTGCTGTTACTTCGGCACAGTCGCGTGAGAAGACACGTACACTGCTGGAAGAAACGCAACAACAGGCTGAAGAGCTCGAAGCCCAGCAGGAAGAACTCCGCCAGGCGAACGAAGAACTTCACACGAAGACCGAACTGCTGGCACGATCAGAATCAGAATTGAAAATGCAGCAACAGGAATTGCAGCAGATCAATGCGGAGCTCGAAGAAAAATCAAACCAGTTGGAAGAACAGAACGAAAAACTGGAAGATGCAAAAATCAGCCTGGAGAATAAAGCACGCGAAGTAGAGGTAACGAGTAAATATAAATCAGAATTTCTGGCGAACATGTCGCACGAACTGCGCACACCTCTTAACAGTATACTTATCCTGGCGCAATTGCTATCCGAGAATAAAGCCAATCGCCTGGGTGATAAAGAAATTGAGTACTCGAAGAATATATATAACTCGGGCACAGACCTGTTAAACCTGATCAATGAAATTCTTGATCTGTCGAAAATTGAAGCCGGCAAAATGCAGCTTGAAATAGAAACCGTTCCGTTCCATGAGATTACCAGCCATATATCTTCCATGTTCACGGAACTCGCGCGAAACAAATCTGTCACGTTCACTATTGATTATAATGAAACCGACCTCCCTCCTTCCTTTACTACAGATCGGCAGCGCGTTGAACAGATCATTCGCAACCTGTTGTCCAATGCATTTAAATTTACCTACGAAGGCGGCCGCGTACAACTACGAATATATAAACCTGATACATTTGTACCCTTCCGCAAAAAAGATCTCAACACTATACCCAATATGGTTGCCATCGCTGTTTCTGACACCGGCATTGGTATACCAAAAAACAAACGCGATATAATTTTTGAAGCCTTTCAGCAAGCCGATGGTTCAACTAAACGTAAATACGGTGGCACCGGGCTCGGACTGTCCATTAGTCGCGAATTGGCGTATGCACTCGGGGGCGAAATACATTTGGAAAGTGAAGAAGGACAAGGCAGCACATTTACACTATATCTGCCGTTACACTTCGATAGTTCCTATAGCTCTTCGGTTGACAAGCAGGTTGAGATAAAGGAAAAAGAGCCACTCAAAATAGAATATAAACCAATAGCGATATCAAACGACATTCCTGTCTCAACACCTATGGATGATCGAAACGATATTATCGAAAGCGATCGCGTCATACTGATCATTGAAGACGATGAGAAGTTCAGCAAGATACTGCTGGACTTTATACATGATCGCCGATACAAGGGTGTCATTGCTACACAGGGTAATGCAGCTGTCAGTTATGCGCGCCACTATAAACCGGATGCTATACTGCTCGATATGAAGCTGCCGGGTATGGATGGCTCCGAAATATTAAAACAACTGAAAAGTAATCCCGACCTGCGCCATATACCGGTGCAAATTATTTCCGCTTACGATCAGCGAAAAGAAGGACTTGAACTCGGAGCCTTCGACTATATTATGAAGCCGGTAACAACGCAGGTATTGCAGGGAGCTTTTGAAAAGATTGAGCACTTCTCGAACAAGAAGCTGAAGAAACTGCTGATTGTAGAAGACAACGAACAACAGAACAGTGCCATTCGCGAGTTGATTGGTGATAACGATGTTAAATGCTCATCGGCCTATAGCGGTGAGGAAGCCTTTGATATGCTGCATGAAGGATCGTTCGATTGTATCATTGTCGATCTTGGCCTGCCCGATATGACCGGCTTCGAATTGCTCGAAAAAATAAAATCAGACAAGACCATTAGTCAGATTCCGGTTATCGTATATACCGGCAGAGATCTGAAAAAAGAAGAAAGCAATTTACTGAGTAAACTTGCCAACACGGTAGTATTGAAAACAGCCGACTCGCACGAACGCCTGCTGGATGAAACGATTTTATTTTTGCATCGTGTAGAGTCCAAATTACCAAAAGAGAAACAGCGTATCATTCGCGACCTGCATAAATCCGATGAAGTATTACAGAATAAAAAAGTTCTGCTCGTAGATGATGACATGCGAAATATATACTCGCTGACCAACGCGCTGGAGAGTGAAGGACTGGAAGTAGTAACTGCCGAAAACGGAAAGGTAGCACTCGACCTGGTAAAGGACGATACATCGATTGACCTGGTACTAATGGATGTGATGATGCCGGAGATGGATGGCTATGAAGCCACACAGGAAATACGCAAGATCGAGTCATTAAAAGGTCTGCCGATTATTGCACTCACCGCGAAAGCAATGAAAGAAGACAAGGAGAAATGTTTTTCTGTAGGCATGTCAGACTATATATCCAAACCGGTTAATCTCGAGCAACTGCTATCGCTGATGCGCGTGTGGCTATACCGTTGAAGTGTTCATGACGATCACGATTAACGATATTGAATTCAAGGAACTGTTGGAATCCATCCGCTTTATATACGGGTACGATTTTACAGAGTATGCTGAATTATCGGTGAAGCGAAGGATCGTGCATTTCATGAAGAACCGGGATATATATGCATTGGACAAGCTTGGAAAAATGCTCTTGAAAGATGAACATTTTTTTGAAGAGTTTGTGCAGGAGCTATCGGTAACGGTAACGGAAATGTTTCGCGACCCCACCTTTTACAAAAGCGTGCGCGATAAGGTGGTGAAACGACTGGCTACTTATCCGGTATTGCGTATCTGGATTGCGGGCTGTGCCACCGGGCAGGAAGTATACTCAATGGCTATTTTACTGAAAGAGGAGAACCTGCTGGAGCGCTCGATCATTTATGCTACGGATATAAACCAGAAGTCGCTGAAGATTGCACGCGAAGGTGTATATCCGCTGGGAAGCATGAAACTATATACAAGCAACTATATGGAGGCCGGGGGAAAAAAAGCTTTCTCCGAATACTATATCGCCAAGTATAATTCTGTTTTGTTTGATAAGTCGCTACGCGAAAATGTGGTCTTCTCTCCGCACAACCTCGTGGCCGATAAATCATTCAATGAGTTTCAGCTTATCATTTGCAGAAATGTGCTTATGTACTTTAACCAGGACCTTCAGAACCGTGTGGTGAACCTCTTTCATGAAAGTTTGTGTTCATTTGGTTTTTTAGGACTGGGCGATAAGGAATCGCTTTTGTTTGCCGATAAAAAAGATTGCTTTGAGGAAACGGATAAAAAGGAAAAGATATTCATGAAGATGCGATAGCTATGCAGGAACGTGTAACTATATTAATTGTTGATGATAAACCGGCCAATATATATGCGCTGGAAACTTTACTCGATAAACCGGATCGTACATTTCTGAATGCTACTAATGGCAACGATGCATTGAAGCTTGCCTTGAACAACGACATCGACCTGATCATCCTCGATGTGCAAATGCCGGAGATGGACGGCTTTGAAGTAGCGCAGATCCTGAAGCTCAATAAAAAGACGAAAGATATACCCATCATCTTTGCTTCCGCGGAAAAGAAAGAGCGGCAGTCGGTAATGAAGGGCTTTGAAGAAGGCGCTGTTGATTACCTGTCGAAGCCACTCGACCCGGAGCTTACAACGGCCAAGGTATCTGTTTTGCTCAAGATACAATTGCAGAAAAAAGAACTGATCGAAAAGAATCAGTCACTTGAAAAAGCAGATGCGCAGATTAAAAAACTAAATGCCGATCTGAAGAAAAATCTTTTTCAACTCGAAGAAGTAAACAAGGAACTTGAATCATTTTCATACTCGGTATCACACGATCTGCGTGCACCGGTGCGGGCGCTCGTGGGCTTCTCCAAAATGCTGGAAGAAAGTTATAATGATACCCTGGATGATGAAGGCAAACGCATGGTGGGTGTAATTCATCGGAATGCGATCAAGATGGGTTCACTTATTGATGACTTGCTCGAATTCTCCAAGATGGGTCGACAGGAAGTACGGAAGACACCGATCAATGTAGCGGACATGGTTAATGATGTTATCAGCGATATTACCGATCAAACAGACTACCACGCGAAAGTTACCATCAACGAATTGCTGCCAACTTACGCAGACCGCGCACTGCTTACGCAGGTGTGGATCAACCTTGTATCGAATGCCTTTAAATACTCTGCCAAAAAAGAAAGTCCGGCTGTAGAAATTGGCTCACATCGCGACAACCGATATATAGTATATTATGTAAAGGACAACGGAGCGGGCTTCAGCATGGAGTATGCAGAAAAACTGTTTGGTGTATTTCAGCGATTGCACAAGGCCAGCGAGTTTGAAGGCACCGGTGTCGGACTCGCCATAGTACATCGCATTGTTACCCGGCACGGTGGTCGCGTATGGGCCGAAGCCAAAGTAAACGAAGGTGCTACATTCTTCTTTACACTTCCGGATGATAAATCAGAATAAAATTCAAGCTATCGCGTAATACAAAATTGTAACAACTGATGCTTTCTATAGAGTTGTTCCCCTATATCGTGGCATCAAACGATTAAAAATATCCATACATACTACTTTAGATTAGATCCGGGCGATTCTTGTTTTTTCAGAACCCCATGCATGTATGCTTTCAGATATTTTATTCATTTCACAATATTTACCCAGTAGTACTTTGCCAAAGTTTAAATACTACTGCATGACAACTTTACTCCATACCACGAATACATCTACGCTTGAGTTTGATCCATCGGTTCCCTGTATAATTGATACACTTAATAGTTTTCTGATGAGCGAAGAAATCCGGTCGCACCTTGAAAAGGGATTGCAATTAGCCCTGGAGAAAAAAAATGCTTATCAGGAATTAGGCTGGTTGGGAGATACGCGTGGCGGAGAAGCTTTCATGGATGAGGATCTGCAATGGATGAAGGATAGCTGGCTGCCACGTGCAGCGGACGCAGGCATAAGCTATATTGCCACGGTTTTGCCCCAAGGTGAAATCGCACAGTTTGCAGCTGATACCATCATAGAAAGTATTGATGACCTCAAAGCCAGCACAGACGCGCACGTCCGATATTTCCATGATCTTCAGTCAGCAAAAGAGTGGCTTGTGAAATCGTTGAATCACCAGGCTTAATTTAAAACGGGATAGCGAACCCAGAAGCGGGCTCAGTTTAAGCATACGGTTTATAGTATATATTTCAAGGCAAAACCAGTGTTTGCTAATCTATATTGTATATGCTAACTTGATACTACATTTGTATCTATGAAAATCTCTCCCGAGGACGCGCTCCTTTCCTTAAAGAATTCCAACAAACTTTTTGCAGAACTTTTCAGACGCGATACATTGTCTGTAGAGGTATATAAACCCGATCGTGTTGATCATCAGAATCCGCACGACCAGGATGAGCTTTATATTATTATAGCAGGCTCCGGTAATTTTCTCTATGAGCAGGAAATTATACCGTTCAAAGCGGGCGACTTCCTGTTTGTGCCTGCCGGTGTTGTTCACCGCTTTCAGAATTTTACCGAAGACTTTTCTACCTGGGTAATTTTCTTTGGCCCTAAAAAGAACATATAAATCTATAGCCCTGTGCTATATCGTTACCTTTTCTTCTTTCTCATACAGATCAACACTTTTTAAAAGTTGTTCTGTATAATTAAAAATATCATCGAGTTTTTGCAGTTCGTAGCGTGTCTCATTCTTCGTTTCGTCAAACAGGCCGAGGTATTTTTTGGTACTGTTAAACCAGAGCCTGCATAACGGCTTCCGATTATTATCATCCAGCAGAATGCCGTAGTATGTTTTGGTATCACGTGCTACAATACGGTTTGCATCAATCTTCTTGCGTATAATCGATTTCACGATCATAAATCCTTCCAGCTCCTGCGCGGTTGTCTCAATCGCTTTGTCTTCTTCGGGGCGCACAGCTGCTTCTTCGGTAACACGTGCCTTTTCGGTTTCAGCTTCTTTCGCCAGGGCAGACTTGAGCCGGTCGTTAATCATATCGCTGATCAACTGGTTAACCGATTTCTTTACAATACCGGTAAACTGCGATACAACTTTGGGCATAGCCTTGCCATCGTATACTTTACTGATGAAGAAGCGAACAAAGTCTTCGCTTGGTTCTTTAAACTCAGAAGTCAGCACTACTTTTATCTCATTGGAGTATTTGAGTTCGCTGGCTGTGGTAAATATACTCTCGAGGTCGAAGTACGATTTGTGAAATTTCTTCAGCTCATCCACCTCGGCTTCCTTTATATCCGACAACATAAATTCGAAGAATGGTTTCTCATCCATCTTGTTTGGTTCAACCAGGTCGGTATAGAAGCGGTAATGCAAACCATTGGTGAGTAATCCAAACTTGGCTTTCGTAGTATGAAAGTATCGAAACAACTGCGAGTTGTGCGGATCAAGTTTTTCCTGGTAGTGTTTGCATTCAATGAGCAGAATCGGTTCTCCGTTTTTCATAATGGCATAGTCAACCTTCTCCCCTTTCTTAATGCCGAGGTCGGCTACAAATTCAGGATTTACTTCAGCCGGGTTAAATATATCATAGCCGAGAATCTGAATGAACGGCAACGTAAGCGAAGTCTTGGTAGCTTCCTCCGTCTGAATCTGCGGCAGCATTTTGGCAACACGGTCACCAAGTTGTTTGATCTGATCTTTAAAGTCCATAAAGTTTGTGAATTAGCGTTTGTCCGTCAAGCTAATCATCCACCCATTATTAACACCGGCATCTTTCCGAAGCACTATATTTTGTTTCCCAACGCTGTTATTATGTTTCCGAAAGCATCGCCACAATTTTAACCGGTATTCCCCTGCTGAAGTACAAATTTACCCATTGCCGATGGCGGACCCAGGTAAATCACAAGGAACAGTTTTTTTCATTTAAAGTATACCGCTCCCGCATCTCCCCGCATGTAGTATCCCCGTAAAACACTTTTGTTATGAAAAAGACTTTAACTCGTTTTTATTACCTGCTTACCGGAATTACACTCGTTCTCTGTTTTACACTTTCATCGTGCGAAGACTGGTTCGATGATGATGATGACGATGATGAAGATCCATCACTTGATTACGAAACATTTGCTGACCGGCTGGATACTCCGTGGGAACTTGTATTTGCTCCCGATGGACGTTTATTCTTTACACAACGCCCGGGAAGCGTAGGCGTTGTGGAGAATGGTAAAGTAAAAATATGGCTGGCACTTGATTCGGTTGCTGCGGAAGTTGGTGAATCAGGCGTATTGGGAATTACACTCGATCCACAATTTGCATCCAATGGATATGTATATATAGGCTATACCTACGCTGCTTCAAAATCGCCATTGAAGCTTGTTAACAAACTCGTTCGGTATCGTGAAGATGCATCGACAAAAACACCAGTATTCGACAAAGTACTAATGGACGGTATAGAAGGTAACTATGTGCACAACAGCGGTCCGCTGGAGTTTGGTCCGGATGGAATGCTATACTGGGCTGTGGGAGAACGTTATTCGCCCGAGCTTGCACAGGATCTTTCAACGTTGAACGGAAAAATATTGCGTATGACGTCAGACGGTGCTATACCGGATAACAATCCTATATCCGGGTCCTATATATACTCGTACGGACATCGTAATCCGCAGGGACTTGCCTTTCATCCGCAGACCAAAGAATTGTGGTCAACCGAACACGGTCCTTCGCAGGAACAAGGTTGCTGCCGTGACGAGATCAATCACATCATGCCTGCACATAATTATGGCTGGCCAATCATTACGGGCAGTCAGACACAGGCCGGACTTGAGACACCAGTATATCACAGCGGTGATACTACTACGTGGGCACCTACCGGTGGTATATTTATAACACAAGGTGAATGGCAAGGCTCGTTTGTATTTACAGGATTACGCGGCCAGGCGCTATACCGCGCTATATTTGATCCGGCCGATGCCAACCGTATCCAGCGCGTAGATCGTTACCTCCACCAGAAGTTCGGACGACTCAGAAATGTTGTGCAGGGATCAGACGGCAGACTATATATAGCCGTAAGCAACCAGGATGGCCGTGGCGACCCGATNNCGAAATACCCTGGCACGATATTTTAGTTAATTACGTATTATACCCATCCCAATGGAAAATGTAGTGAAGAACGTTGACGACCTGGTCAGACTGATCATGGCGAATCACGAACGCGAAGAGTTTTACAAGCATGCCGCGCTGATCTCTAAAAATGCTGCATTGCATGATCTCTTTCACGAATTTGCGTATCAATCTCAAGTTAACAAAGATCACCTTTCACGCTGGCTGATTGCTTATGGATCGGCACAGGCACTGGATCTTACCAAAGACACTATATACAGGAAAGCACTCCGCTGGATGAAGTTTGAAGTCTCTTACAAACGCAGAGTATTGCTCGACTGCTGTTCGACTGTGGAAGCTATGACGCAGAAGGAATACCAGGCGGTGATGAAAGATTCCACATTGTCACACGCAACGCTACGCGAAATTCAGCAACACCTTGAAAACTTCGAGACGTGCTCACAGCAATTAACAGAAGCGCTCGCACAACCGCAGGAAGCGGGTGCAGCTAACACGGCCAGCAAAACTGTTAACCTTGCATAACCCGATCACGTACGGTAACATTCCATGCAGCAATACCGGCAAGCGTTGATCTGCCGGTAATATTTACGTGCTGCGTGAATCGCTTCGTAGCATGAAGGAAACGGACCAAGCTCAATTTTATCTACTGGTAAATATTGACATTTGACCCGATGCACAAGGTGATCACCCTGCTGCGTTGCATCGGTATCGACACAATAAAAATTCATATCGTATTCTGTTTATAGTTGGCGTGTCCTTGTATAGTTAGCTATACGGGGATACTTTTTTTATTGGTGTTGCCAGCACTTTCCATTTGCATTCCGGGTAGTGCGTTTGCACCGGCTGCCGGATTTGGTTTTGGCAATGCATTGATGTGATACCGTCATGGTCTTTTCGCCTGAGCCATGCACTTGCTGGATCTGCTGCTGCTGACGTTGCTGTTTAGGGGCAACCGGAGCAGCCGGATTTTTACTACCCACAGGATGACAGGCACTGCACGCTGTATAGCCCTGCTCTTTGGCTACGGAAAGTCGTATACCTATGCGACTATGTTTGAGGTACTGACATGAACTCTTATGATACTTGTTGCCCGTACGGGTAATATAAACCGTCAGGTCATCGGTCTGACTAAAGGCACATCCCTGAAGTTGAACCAGGAAGAAAAGCAATACCGCTGTGCGGAGTATATAACTGTTGAACCGCATATCATTTCGTTCATAGAATGAAATACGACAAGCGAGCGCTGCTAATGAAAAGTTTCTTCCGGAATGCAGCAGATTTTTTCCGAAGGTACTGTTTTTCTTTCCGAAGTGCTTCATCGGGATGGTATAAATAAACCTATATCCGCGAAATAAGACTGATCTGATGACTTTACATATATACCTTTAAACGCGTTATGCCAGTAAAACACTGAAGCCATACAGCATCAGTATCAAACCGATTACGAAGAGTAGTGCTGCGTATAGTTTATTTCCGGGCGATGCCAGCTTTTGAAGTATAGATGTACTTTTTCGGGATGGCATGTTACCAATCGCGCCCATCTGCTGCCGTAACTGGTTAACAACAGCATCCAGACCTGCATTACTATATATAGCATCAGTACCCTCAGGCAGGATGTGTTTAGCCACCAATTGATCCTGTGTAACTTCGAATAATATAGGGATAATTACCTTTTCATCGTTACGTTTATAGCCGAGCAGTGTATTGAATTCCGGTGATGGTATAAGTTTCGATATATAGCTCGGGCTAACAATAACAATGCCATAGCGGCACCGCTGCATACCAGCTACCAGGGCATCGCATACCACATCGCCTATACTTAACTCCTGCCCGGTATACCATACTTTTATACCTTCCGCTTCGAGTCGTGCTGCCAATTCATTTACAAGCGGAATCTTGTCCTCTACAGCATGCGATATAAAAAGGTCGTACGGATAGGTATGATGCATCTATAAATCGTAAAGCCTAAGTATAGAAGCTTTCTGCCCGGTGTGCAAAGTATGTTTCCGAAAGCATCATTTTTTCTTCCGAACGCATACTTTTTGCAGTATAACTGCGCAACTGTTGGCATTGTTTTTACCGGTATATGCCGAAACGATTATCGCAATGAAAAACATCGGACATAAAGTATGGGCGATTGCCGAAGGGTATATACCTCCGTATAGCACGGGACCTGAACCCGAAATGCTCAGTCATGAAACAGCATGTATTCTGAATGCGAATGATCAGGATGCGAACGTAACGTTTACCATATATTTTTCAGACCGCGATCCGGTAGGCCCCTATAAAATTCAGGTTGCTGCACGCAGAACCAAACACGTTCGGTTTAATGATCTGAAAGATCCGCAGCCAGTTCCTACAGGCACCGACTATGCTTGTGTGATTGAGTCTGATATTCCGATTGTTGTGCAGCATACCAGGCTTGATAGCAGGCAGGCGGAAAATGCGTTGCTTAGTACGATGGCTTTTCCTGCGGATGGCCGTTGATCATTATCCGTTCACTGTTAATCGTTATTCGTGAATGCAGAAATACGGCTGGGTAAATATATACTTATAAGGCTTTTAGTATTGGCAGTACTTTATCACCGAAGTCTTCGATGAAGGTTTGTTGATTTCGATTTACGTTGTGCAGCATTAGATTGGTGAAGCCTGCGTGTATATATTCTCCGAGCCAGTCTGTATGTTGTTGTAATGACGAGCTTACCAATACTTTTTCTTTCAGCTCTTTTACATCTACCGTTTTACCAATAGCATCAAACTGTGCAGGTGTTCGCAAGTCTGTCATAACGGAGTTATCGAAAATATTATTGCGCCACTGCAACAGCGCTTCACCGCGCGCTTCTTTTTCAGAACGGCCGTACGATAATTGTACTTTTATGTAGATTGGTTTACCTTCTCCTCCGCCCGCTATAAATGCATCACGCATGCGCTTTAATTCTGCAACAGGTCGTGATGTTGTGATCAATCCGTCTGCCCAGCTTCCGGCCCAGCGCGCTGTAACTTCAGTAATGGCGGCACCGATCAGTAAAGGTTTCTTTTCGGGTAAGGTGTATAAGCGTGCATCATCTGTTACCACCAGCCCATCCGTTGTAACAGTCTCTCCCGCCCACAGCTTACGTATAATGGTGGCACTCTCCAATAGCCGCGCGTTGCGTTCGGGTTTGGCCGGCCAGCGATCGCCCGTTATATGTTCGTTGAGATTTTGGCCGCTGCCGATCGCAATCCAGAATCGTTCGGGAAACATTTCGGCCAGCGTAGCACATGCCTGTGCTATAATAGCAGGATGGTAGCGTTGTCCCGGGGCATTCACAATACCAAAGTCAATTTTGGAAGTAGCCTGCAAGGCAGCTCCTAGCCAGGACCATGCAAAACCGCTTTGCCCCTGTTGTTCACTCCACGGATAAAAATGATCTGACGAAAGCGCTCCCTGGAAACCCGCGCCCTCGGCTGCAACAACCCATCGCAGTAATTCACTGGGAAGAAACTGCTCGTGCGATGCATGATATCCGATCTTTACCTTCATCATCTTTATACTATATATTCTTTAACCAGGCATAGCCGTAACGTCCCAGCTGTAATTCGCGGTTATGGCCCAGTATACCCGGACCAAAGAAACATATTACAGCACCTATATCTTCGGTTAATAAATACGTAGCCGGTATATCGCTCAGGTTATGAACGAGTATATATCGTTTTCCGCCTTCGTCATAGCGGAATACGATAATCGATTCGTGCCGCGACTCCAGCATTGTAAATTTATCGATCGTAGTCGCACCAAGTTGCTGGCGGCATTGTATAGCGCTCGTCATCCACTGCAGGAACGATTCTTCCTTCACCTGCTCTGCTACATTTATATTTTTATAGCTGAATATACCTTTATCGACTGCCGGATAAGGTAATGCCTCTGCCGGTGCGTTTGAAAATCCTGCATTCTTTTCGGCAGACCATTGCATCACCGTGCGTATACTTTCGCGACCCTTTAACTCAAGGTCCTCGCCCATACCAAGTTCATCGCCATAGCGAATCATGGATGTACCCGGTAAACAGAACATAATGCTATATACCATTTCCATACGCTCGCGATCGTTGTTCAGCATCGGTGCCAGGCGCCTGCGGATGCCGCGACCGTAGATGCGCATATACTCTTCCGGGGCAAAGGCATCAAACACTTCGTTGCGCTCATCTTCTTTCAGTTTACCAAGATTGAGTTCGTCATGCTTGCGAATAAAGTTTACATACCCACATCCCGGAGGCATAGGTACTTTAAAGAGAAGATCGATTGCCTCCTTCAACGGCTGCGCTGTATTCCGTGCCAGTGCCAGGAACAAGTGCTGGTTCGTAATGAAGTCGAACATCAGGTGCATGCGATCGCCATTGCCAAAGTATCGCGCCAGCTTATCGATATCATCATTCGCTTCGGCCAGCATTACAGCTGATGGATTATATTCATCGAGCCATCGTCTCATATCATCGAGTATAGCTTCGTGGTCTTCTCCGTTTACATGATCAGGTCGTTCGAACTGAATCAATATATGAACAGCATCGACACGAAAGCCGGATACACCTTCGTCAAGCCAGAACTTTATAACCTTGCGAATCTCGTCTTTTACACTCGGATTATATATATTCAGATCAGGTTGCTCGCGATAAAAGCGATGGTGAAAGTACTGGCCTGCCTGTTCATTCCAGGTCCACGTGTTTTCTTCTTCCCCCGGAAATATAGTTTTATGTTGCCCTTCCGGGATATAATCTGACCATATATAATAATCACGATACGGAGAGTTACGGTCGCGACAAGCCTGCTGAAACCAGGTGTGCTGGTCGGATGTATGATTTACCACGAGGTCAATCAACACATATATACCCTGTTGTTTTGCTTCGTTCAGAAATTGCCGAAAATCTTCGAGTGTACCCAGACGCGGATCGACTGCTACAAAATCAGCAATATCATAACCGTCATCACGATTCGGACTTGGATAGAACGGAAGTAACCAGATACAATCTATACCCAGTTGTTTCAGATACGGAAGCTTTTGAATAAGGCCCTGAAAGTCGCCAATACCATCATCATTCGAATCAAAGAACGTCTCAACGTCCAGCGAGTAAATGGTGATGTACCTGTACCAAAGATTATCAGACATTAAAGGATCGTAAGGTTATAAATTCATACTATCTAAAATTATATATAGCCAGGTATATATAGCTAGTCTATTCTTCCTCCACGATCAGCGATATTATTTTATGATCGTTATCGGCCTTCTCATCAATGATGATCGGATCCGAAACGATCTTGGCTACCGCACTCTTGTCCTTGCACGTTACACGCACTGTATTTCCTTTTTCAAAACGTTTCTCTTCATTGTTCAACACCGTAACGCGTACCTGAATGGAATTTCCTTCCTTCAGATCGCGGAAAGATATCTCATCTACAATAGGAACATCTATAGTTTGCATAGTAAATAGAGTTAGTAAAAAAATTATTTACGACTGGCAATGACCGATCGCCCGCACAAACTATCCACATAAAAAACCATACCGTCCGAAAAAAACAAAAGCACCCGCTGTCCCAAAAAAGACAACAGGTGCCAAATAAATCTTACTTCTTACTTCTTACTTCTTACTTCTTACTTCTTACTTCTAATTCTTCATTTCCTGCCCTGATTCTTCCCTGCTACCGCTGTGCCCACCCTGATCTCCTCAGAGCCCGTGGTAACAATTTGATCGCCCACATTCAGTTCACCAAATATTTCTGTTTTCCCGTCTGCTGTGCGACCTGGCTTCACCGTTACATGTTGCACCTTGCCATCCTGCAGGCGAATAACAAAAATTCCTTCCGCTGAATTGACGATGGCCGACTTCGGAACAATAAATGTACTGTCGCGGGCCGGCAATGGTATGGTTACATCGGCCACCATACCGGGCATTAATTTCTTGTCGTTATTATATACATCCATCTCCACACGTTCGGCACGCAGGCGTACATCTAATGCGCGAGCCTGACGTTTTACTTTTGCTTTAAACATATCCTGGGGCAATGCTTTTACTTTAAATTGCACTTCATCATTCTGTTCAAGGTACGAAGTATAGGCTTCGGGCACTGATACCACCAGACGAAGGTGTTTCTGCTCCTGTAAAGTAAACAACGGATTTTCAGATCCTCTTCCGGAAGGACCAACATACGCCCCCGGATTTATATTACGTGCCGTGATCACACCACCGAACGGTGCACGTATCTCGAGGTAATCAAGACTGTTGGTGATCTCGCGATAGCTTGCCTTGGCGGCTTGCAGTTGATCGTAATCAGAACTCATGCGGGCATGCGCCTGGTCAAGATCATTCGGAGATATAGTGCCCGGTGTTTTGCTGGTCTCCAGCAGGCGATCGTAACTTGCTTTACTGGCTTTGTAAACAGACTCCTGTGATTTCCAGCGAGACTCTGCTCCTGCCAGGCGTGACCGGATCTCCGGTGCATCCAGCAATACGAGTAATTGTCCTGCGTTTACTTCCGATCCTACATCTACATATAGCTTTTTCACGAAACTTGTTTCGTGCGCATACAGATCAACCTGTTGAAACGAGATCAACTCTCCCGGTATTTTTATTTCGGTAGACAACATGCCTTTCTCCAATGAAAATGTTTCTACGGTCGGTACTTCCGGTGGTGCTGCTTTTTGTCCGGAAGCATTTCCTTCGGAGGAGTTGCAACGACTGAATATAGTGATTAGCAGTGCTACGCCTAAAGTTGTTTTTAAAAATTGTATCGATTGGTTATTTCGTTTCATACGCTGAAGGTATATAATATTTACTGTCTTTATCTTCCGGATCAAGTGATACTGATTGTGTCGTTGTTTTCTCCTGCAACCAGGCAAATACAAGCGGCAGTATAAATAGTGCTGCCAGTGTAGAGGCAAATAGTCCACCGATTACAGCACGTGCCAAAGGTGCAACCTGGTCGCCACCTTCACCGTGTCCGATAGCCATCGGTATCATACCGGCAATCATCGCTATACTTGTCATAACAATCGGGCGCATACGAAGTGCTGCTGCTTCTTTGGCTGATTCCCACGCGTTGGCATTTGTAAGACGAAGCTGTTCTGCGTTCGTGATCAGCAACACGGCGTTGGCAATCGACACACCTACCGACATAATGATACCCATATAGGACTGCAGGTTTAGCGTTGATCCTGTGATGAGCAATACGAATAACGCTCCCAAAATTACCGCAGGTGCTGTTGTTAATACCACGAGTGATACTTTGAATGACTGGAAGTTTGCTGCCAGCATTAAGAAGATCACAACAATCGCCACAAGCAAACCGGATTGAAGACTGTCCAATGTTTCGGTAAGTACCTGGCTGAGACCGATGGTTTCGATTGTTAATCCACGCGGTAATTCTCCCAACGAGCTTAGCGCTTCCTGTACATCCGCGGTAGCAGTACCCAGATCTTTATTGTTCAGGTTTGCCGTAACCGAAAGTATAGGCATGGCTCCGAGGTTATCGTTCTCACCATATATAGTATCATTCTCGATCGTAGCTACATCTCCCAGCACAGGTCTGGTTGCATTGCGTAACACCGGTATCTGTGAGATGTCATTCACCGATGTCATTTTATTTTCAGGGACCTGCACCTGCACACTATAGCTGAGGCCAGCCTTTTCATCGAGCCACACATTTTTGTCGGTATAGCGCGATGATGATGTTGACGCAATCAATGAGCGCGATATATCATTCATATCAACACCCAACTGTGCCGCGCGTACGCGATCTATATTTATATTCAGGGCGGGGTAGTTAATGGATTGCGCAATCTGCACATCGCGCAGGTATGGAATAGCCTTGAGTTTCTCAACAACTTTTTGTGCATATACCCGGTTCTGTGCTTTGTTACGACTGCCAATTCTTACTTCGATTGGTGTCGGTGAACCCTGACTTAAAATTTTATCGGTAAGTTCAATTGGCTCGAACGAGACTTTAACATCCGGCATTTCTTTCTCCATGCGGGCGCGAAAGTTTTCTTTCAGTTCATCCATTGTTCCACCAAAGTCTTCTTTCAAACTCACCTGCCATACAGATTCATGCGGTCCGCTGGTGAAGAGATATATAGGACTGATGGAGAACTGGCCGGGGTGCTGACCTATATAAGCTGAGCTTATGGCAATCTTACCTTTTCCAATCATCGACTGCAGTATAGCAACAGCCTGGTTTAATCTTTCTTCCGTGCGCTCAATACGCAAACCATCCGGAGCACGCAACCTCACCTGGAACTGGCGCGAATTTACTTTCGGTAAAACATCGCGTCCTATACTTGATAGCAACAATGCTGTTAAAGCAATCACCACCACGGCATATACCAATACAATGGGTTTACGATACGGAAACATACGCTGCAGAAACGACACGAACCTGTTTCGGATTTTTTCAAAGCGAGATATTTTTCCATCGCCTTCAGCATGCGCCAGCAAGTGCATCTTCTGCTGACTTGCATCGAGTGTAGGATCGTATTTTATTTCCGGATGTTCTTTCGCATGATCTTTCATCAACCAGTTTGCCATAACGGGCACAAAGGTTTGAGACAGTAAATACGATGTGATCATAGAGAAACCGATAGCCAACGCGAGCGGCAGGAACAGCGAGCCCGGTATACCTTTCATCGAGAACGCTGGAGCGAACACCGCCAGTATACAGAACAGGATGAGCAATTTGGGGAACGCGATCTCTTTACATGCATCCCATATAGCGAGCGCTTTCGGTTTACCCATCGCCATGTGCTGGTGTATATTTTCAATAGTTACCGTGGACTCATCCACCAATATACCGATGGCCAGCGACAGACCGCTCAACGTCATAATATTTATAGTCTGTCCGAAGAGCTGCAGAAATAATACACCGGAGATGATCGAAGTTGGTATAGTCAATATTACGATCAGTGCTCCGCGTAAATCTCCGAGAAATAACACTACCATCAACCCGGTTAATATAGCACCGATGATACCTTCGCTCATCAAACTTTTCACCGCGTTAATAACGTAGGTTGACTGATCGAACTCGTACGAAAGTTTTACATCTTCCGGAAGTTGCGCCTGGAAGCGCGGAAGATTTTTCTTCAGGTTCTGCACCACTTCCCACGTAGAAGCATCTGCAGACTTGGCAATGTTAAGATATACTGAACGTTTACCATTTACCTGCGCATACCCTACTGTTATATCCGCGGCATCTTCAACCGTGGCAACATCGCCCAGGTATAGGTTCTGTACACCGCCTTTGAACAACGGTATCTTTTCAAAATCTTTAACCGTTTTAATGGTCATGTTGGTTGGCGTCATATAGTTATAGTCGCCAACACGTACGTTACCGGAAGGTGTAGTCTGGTTGTTCAACCGCAGGGCTTCCACCAATTGATCGGGTGTAAGATTGTGTGAACGCAACAGGTCGGGATCAGCCTTGATAACGATGGTACGTAAATTTCCTCCGAACGGTGGCGCTGCAACAAGCCCCGGTATAGATGTAAAGGAAGCGCGCACGTATACGTTAGCCAGATCCATCAACTCGTTGTTGGAGCGTGTCGGACTGCTTAACACCAACTGCCCTACCGGAAGTGTAGAGGCATCGAATCGTATAATGAACGGTGGCTGCGACCCCGGTGGAAATATAGCCTGTATCCGGTTGGCAAAGGCACTGAGCTCAGCCGCGGCCTGCGCCATGTTGGTACCCGGATAAAACGTAATTTTCATCAGGGTAAGTCCCTGTATATTTCGTGTCTCAATGGTTTTTATACCATTTACAAACAACATGATGTTGATATACTGCTTACCGAAGAATGCCTCCATCTGCGAAGGGGTAAACCCTCCGAAGGGGTGCGACAAATAAATTACCGGCAGGTTCATAGCCGGAAATATATCTACCTTGATAGTACGCACAGCGTTGATACCAAAGAACAACATACCGGCTACCAATACTAATATGGTAATGGGTTTACGAAGTGCTGATCGTATTAAGTTCATTGAGGTTGAGCCTGATTACTGAATAAATTAAAATCACCGGAAGCCGCAGCTTTAAGCAGAAGTGCCTGCCATACGTTAAGGTATGCTACACTTCTGTCGATCTCTGCCCGGTTCAGAGCATATATAGCCTGCTGCAAATCAACAAGCGTGGTAAGTCCGTTTTTATAGAGTACACTTTTCTGTGTATAGGCATCTGATGCAGCCTGGTATTGCAGCGGCACTTCGCGGATGCTTTGTAAACTGTTCTCGATGCGCTGATCGGCCAGTATCAATTCGTTTTGAAGCTGTACGGAAATCTGATCGTATTCATTCTTGTATGCTTCACTGATAAAACGCTGCGAACGTGTTTGTTGTTTAACCTTGAGCGGACTCATCAGGTTCCACGACAAGCTTACACCGGCTACATAGTTAAAGCGTGAAGGATCAACACCATCGGAATAACGTTGCGAATAGCGATCAGAATACTGCGGAGTATAATTATAGTCGAACCCCGAAGCACGCGCCTGGTATATACCAAAGAGTGTCACGCCCGGCATGATACTTCTTCTGACAAGCGATGTTGCCTTCTCCGCCTGGTTGATACGCGCCTGGTAAAATTTTACCTGCGGATTTTGAGCAATCGTAACATCGGTGTTAAATATAGTGGGCTCGCGGGTAAAGAACGTGGTGTCCAATACGGCTTGCAGTCCGTTCAGTGCAAGCAGTTGTGCCAACTGGTTGCGTACCTGCTGTTCGTTATTACGCAAGTCGATGAGTGATAACTTCGCGCGTGATACTTCTGCGTTGGCCAGTGCAGAATCTACCCCGGGATTTAATCCGGAGAGCGCACGCGCACGTACAGTGCGTTGTACTATTTCTGCACGCACAAGATTAGACTGTGCGCTGCGTACGAGTTGCTGCGCGATGAGTAAATTCAGGTATGCTCCGGAGATCTTTACCTTGTGTACGAATTCCTCCTGTACAAGATCAGCAGAGTCACGCGATACTTGTGCTTTGGCTGCTTCAATGCGCGAGCGCACACGACCGAAGGTAAATACCTCCCAGTTCATGTTGACTATATATAGCGCACCGAATGCTGCGTTCCAGTTTTGTTCCTGGTAAACAGGACCAGCCGAAGCAACTCCCAGAACACCTACAGCTCCCAACGGACCGAACTGTCCGTTTACGGTTCCATAGTTCTGTTGTACCGAAGCGATAACATTAGGAAGGTATTCATTACGTGCATTACGCGTCAGGGCTTCAGACGACTGTACATAATTTCGCTTGGCCTGTATACGCTGGAAATTCTGTACACCCGTTTCAAGTGCCTGCCCCAGCGACAGTGGTTGCTGCACTTCCTGTGCACGAATGTCCGTCAGTGTAAAACACGTTGCGATAACGAGCACCATCCTTCGTGCACATACCCGGAAGGATGGTGGAGCAGCCTGGGCCGCGCGCTTTTCATTTTGCATGGATGTATATAAATCTGAAAGTATAGTTAATACAAGTGGCGTATACCCGGTACGTTGCAGAAAACGTTTTCTATTGGTTGGACATATATGAATGGAAGCATGTGTAACTTGATTATCAAGAATTGTCTTTACCATTCGTTTACTCTATAAATAAAAATAAGATCGTTTTAGTTCGATACTGTGATCCGTAATGGCGGCTGCGAAAATTATATATAGCATGCAATGTCACCTCCCGGTTTTACAGCATCGGTAATCCGTAGTCAATTCCAGGAAGATTTAGGTGACAGGGCTCTTTCGTTCAGAAGTTGTTCCTGTATGATGCAAAGGTATAGGCCTGCCGTGCCCTGCCCCTTATGGATTTCAAACTAAAAATTATAAAATTCAAACATTACTTCCGGAACGAACGTGGCGTTAGGGTCGTCTGTTTCTTGAAAAAATTATTGAAGTAGGCCGGATATTCAAAGCCCAGGCAGTATGCAATCTCGGCAACACTCCAGTCTGTATGCATCAACAATGCTTTGGCTTCTTTCACAACTCTGCCGGTAATATGTTCAGTTGTAGTCTTCCCGGTTACTTCGCGTACCGCGCGATTCAAATGATTCGGATGCACCGATAAGTGACTCGCATAGTCATTGGCCGTGCGCAGCTTTAACGAATGCTCAATGGAATCAACGGGAAACTGTCGTTCGAGTAATTCAATAAAGAGTGATGCTATACGCGAAGACGCGCTCGGGTGATGATGCTGTGTATCTGCCGGCCGAAACTTGAGCGCTTCGTGAATCACCAGGTTTACATAGTTTCGAAGCAGGTCGTACTTGTATATATACTCTGAATCGCGCTCTGCGAGCATTTTTTCAAAGATTCCACACAAGTCTGTCTCTTGCTTCTTATCAATAAAGAATACAGGGCTTCCTCCGATCTGGAACAACGGAGACTCCAATATACTGGCATTACCGTGTGCATGAATGAAATCGGCTGTGAACAGGCAATAGTATCCGCTTTGCTTTTCAGAGGTCGCTTCCCACGCATATGGCACCTGCGGATTGAAGAACACCAATGCCGTGCGATTAATTTCTATCGTCTTGTCAGCATAATACAGGTTGCCCTGCCCGATGATCAGCGATATCTTATAATAGTCTCTGCGATTATAGGGAGCATAGCGATAGCAGGAATCGCGCGAGTTTACATTGAACGCCCCCAGTGCCTGGTGAGGAACCGCTCCCGGCTGGGTTTGGTACATGGCTGGGTAGCGCTTGTAAAAGTCTGCTAAAGTCTCGCTTCTCTGCATGCTGCAAAATTATAAAATTCAAATAGATATTTGCACGCAGTATGGCAGGAGAAAAAAGCATGACAGGGGTTACTGCCTGCCGGAAGTATATACTTAACAGTAGTGAGTTAGTGTTTGAAGGGTATAAACAGGGAACGATGGAAATAAAACCTGTTGAAAGGCTACGCAAGTTGCCGCGAAGTTACGCGGGGCCGTGGTCTCGTTTTTACAGATTTTTTTTGAGGCAATGCAGGAACCTCTTGTTTTTTCTTTCTTCGTCCTATCCAAAGTATAACACCGGTAACCGGTAGTGAAGCACATACAAGACTTGCAATCACGGCCAATATCTGTGTAGGCCAGCCATAAATCTTGCCGGTATGTATATAGTAATTTGTATTGCGCCACTTCATGCCGGTGCCTTTATCATCCTGCAGTATAACTTCCTGAACATCGCCGGTGGCTCCGTTATAGTATATATAGTCACTGTCGGTCCAGGCAGAAGGACCATCGTAGTGCACAAACGCGCCAGCCCGGTTGTTCTTTTTAGTAGGGAAATTAAACGTGATGCGCTCGAAACCAGTATCATACCGCTTCAAAGCATCTTTCCACGCAAGTGTTATACCCTGGTTGGTAGCGGTATAGGTTGTATCGCGTTGTGTGAGGAAGGCTGCATCTTTTTTGGATGAACCCAGCATGGCATAAATACCATTCTCCCACCAGTCAAACGACCACACAAGCCCCGTAGTAGCGATGAGAAACGCGATGAGAAAAGTATAGAAGCCTACCACGCTGTGCAGATCATAATTAACACGTCTCCAGCGCGCTTTCCATTTTACCACGAAGCGTTGTTTCCATTGTGCGAGTCGTTGCGGCCACCAGAGTATAATACCGGTAACCAGAATAAAAAGGAAAATGAGCGTGGAAGTACCAACAATCATATTACCAATGTCGCGTCTTAGCAGCAGGTTTTGATGAATGCGTCTTACCACATAAAAGAACTCGTTCTCTTTATCCACTACTCCGGTTACGGCACCGGTATACGGATTCACAAATACCTGGTAGTAATACTTGATCTCATCTTTGTCCCACAGGCTTGTACTTTTTGCATCTCTTTCAAACGCAGAAAAACAATACGCTTTATCGGGTGAGCCGGGTATAAATACAACGTTTATAGCTTGGTCTTTACCGATACTGTTTTGTGCGGCCGCGCGCAGATCGTTGATGTCGTGCAGCTGTTTGCCCGGACTCACATATACTATATCCGGGTGAAAGACACGGAACAGTTCTTCTTCAAAAACAAAGATGGATCCTGTTATACTCACTATAAGCACGATGAGTCCGGTAATTATACCCAGCCACCGATGAAGAAAAAGAAGAACCGCTTTAACCATGTCCGTCTATATATTTAGAATGTATAGCCTACAGTAACCAGGAAGTTTCTCGGCTTACCCGGAAACAGGCGAACGTAATCATATCCACCTACCCAATACGTTTTGTCAAANNGTATAGCTTGGTACACTTTGATTAGCGTTAATACTCAGCACGCGGCTGTCAACATAGTTCGAGCCAAGACCAAAGCCAAGTCCCTCCAGCGCACCATGCGAAATGGAATAACGTGTCCAGATGCTCGCAGTGTTCTTGGGAGCGTTCGGCTTCTGACGACCAATCTCTGCCTCTACCGGGCTGTCAGTAATATGTGCTTCGTTACGCGAGTACGTTACCAATATACTCCAGTGTGGTGTTATATGTCCCACAGCATCAAACTCGATACCTTGCGATAATTCTTTACCAACCTGGCGCATCAGGTCAGGATTCGTAGCATCGCTTGCATTATACAATGTATTCTTCTGCTCAATGCGATATACACCTACCGTTACAGCCAGTTGTTTATTGAACCACTCGCTCTTCGCTCCGGCTTCAAACATATTACTCATCAGCGGGTCAAACGGACCACCTGCATTCGGATTCGAAATAGACGAAGCAGTTTGTGGATTGTAACCTTCTACATAGGTTCCATACAGGTTGATCTGCGGAAGTAACTCATATACCAATCCTACCCGCGGCAGGAATGCTTCCTGTCTTACTTTCTTCTCGGTAGCCTTCAGGTAATTTTCTTTGTCTATATATTTCTCGTAACGGAAACCGAGCAACGCCTGAAATTTACCCAGCTTGATAAGATCCTGTGCATATATACCATGAAGTTCATAGAATGTAGGATCGAACGAGCGCGGAGTAAAGAAATACTTGCTGATGTCTTTTAATAATTGTGAACCTATAGGATCGGACAAATTAAAATGTGCTGCATTCGGCACCGGGTTACCATCTTTATCCAGCAGGTAATTTGATTTTTTTGCAGGATTATAGGTAGCAATGAATCCGTTGTTGGCTGCATTGCGATAGCCACTGGCTGTTAACTGTGAACCGCCTGTAGGAACCTGGTCCTGGGAGTAATCATAGCCCACCAGCATTTTGTGCTCCAGGGCACCCGTTGTAGCGGCATAGTTAAAGAATGCCGACACGTTATCAATGTAGCGTCTGCGTTTGCGCTGGAAAACCTGCATCGCCACTTTGTCTTCAATAATAGCGCTGTCACCATCTACAGCATAACCATTTGCACTGCGGTGCTCGAGCAGATCTTCATTATAGCCGGTCTTCAGATACGCGAGTGTAACGGATAACTTTTCTGTAAAGTAATGATTGAGTGACGCTGAAATGTTATAAGTATTTTCATTCAGGTAATCATTCGCTGAACTGAGTGCGCGCGATGTTGGTGTTGAGTATAGATCGTTGGTATTAACAGCCTGTCCGCGATCGAGCCTGCTGTTCGATTGATTGTAGATGACATCAAAATTAAGACGCGTTTTATCCGTTGGTAAAAATGATACCGATGGAGCAATCACCAGGTTCTTGTCAAACTGTAACTCGCGGAATGAGTTTGCATCCTCATATCCTATATTTAGTCTATACAACAATGTACGTTCGGTATTCATCGGCCCTGTAAAATCGGCCAGTGCACGGAAGGTATTGAAACTGCCGAATGAAAAATCAAGCGACTTACGATTATAGTCTAAAGGCTTCTTTGTAACGCGATTCAACACACCGCCCGGAGAAGCATTTCCGAACAATGCTGACGAAGGACCTTTCAATACTTCAACACGCTCCAGGTAATTCGCGAGCGGCTGCTTCCAGAAACCAGATGATGTACGCAGGCCATTCAGAAGTTGTGTGTTACTCTGACCGTTGATACGGAAACCACGGATTGTGATGTCATCATAGAACGTAAACTGGTTTACACCGCTCATGTTCTTCACCACCTCCCCGACACGCATCTGTCCCTGATCGCTGATGAGTTCTTTGGTAATAAACGATACCGACTGTGGAAGGTCTTTCGAATTCAACTCGGTCTTCGATCCTACAAAGGAAGATGTATTCTTGTAAGACTGTTCCTTTCTTCCAATGATCTCAACCTGCTGCAATATATTCTTGCTCTCTGCCAGCGGAGCATCTACCACGGTTGTCTCTCCTTCTGTTACGACAACATCTCTATATATAGTCTCATAGCCAACCATGCTTATGGCTAGTCTGTGTTGCCCGGGCTTTATCGTGATTTCAAAATGTCCGGTTCCATCGGATGAAGTACCGGTACGACTTTCTTCCACGAGTATTGTGGCTCCGGGTAGTACCTGGTCTTGTGCGTCTTTTACAGATCCTTGAATTTTACCCGTCTGCGCATACGCGGAGATCCCGGCAAAAAAAAGTACTTGTATAATCAAAAGGGAGTAAAGATATTTCATAAGCTTACGACTGCTTTACGGTAGGTTTTATTAAGCAGCCGCAAATATTCACTCACTCCGCAACGAAAACAAAGATTTTGCTATACTCTTCAGAAGAATACCCTGTCTCGGTGACGGAATATACCCTCTACAGGTTAGATGGTTATGGGCAATGTGTATAAGTTACCTACCGGGGATTGTTGTGATTGGGGATATGAGTTATGTAAACTCCCTCTTACGTCAGCTAGAGATAAGAACTAATCTTTTGAATCATTACAAAGCGTATTCGCAAACCATTCTTTTTCGAAGAGCTCTTGTATTTTGTAAATTCGTTCCCATTCTCCATTAGAGCATTTATAAACTCCAGAATATTTAAGAGACCTTACTTTATTCCCAGCCACTATTCTATATATATGCTTCCTAAATCAGTGACACCGCTATCTTGACAATCTTTAAATAGAATGCTTTCTTCCGGCAATTCAAATGCATTCAAGGCTTTTAACTTGCTTAAAAAGATTCTGCTTCTTCTGGTTTGCAAAGCTTCCTTATAATTATATCTCTTGATATATAGTAATCTGGGTCTTTCCTAAGTTGATCTTCATCTATAATATTTTCTCGAACCGCAATTTTTTTTCAAAAATTACCCTTCCTCGTTAATAATTTATACCATCCATAATTACTATCATTTCTTGAAAAAAGGCCACACAGAAGTCCTCCGCAAGCACCGTTGACTTAATATCATCAGGGATATCATTTATACTAGCATTTGCTTCAAACTCTATATTCAGGCTTTCCGACTCCCGACAGCTCAGTAATACAATTAATGATAGAATGAATATATTTTTCATGTATATAATTATTCTTTGAATCACTTACAAAGCGTATTCTCAAACCACTCATTTTCGAAGAGCTTTTCGATCTTGTAAAGATTCTCCCACTCTCCGTTAGAGCATTCATAAACTCCTGAGTATTTTAGAGTTCTTACTCTATCACCAGCTACTATTTCTATATATGTACTTCCTAAATCGGTGACACCACTATCTTTACAATCTTTAAATAGCACGCTTTCTTCAGGTTGTTCGAATACATTCAAGGCTTTTAATTTGCTTAAAAAGGATTCGGCTTCTTCTGGTTTACAGAGTTTTCTTGTTGTAATATCCCTGGATATATAGTAGTCGGGGTCTTTTTTGATCTGGAGCTCATCAAATACTCCTTCTCTTATTTCAATCTTTTCCCAGTGGCTACCATGACGTGCGAACATTTTGTACCCCCCATGGTTACTATCATTTCTTTTAAAAAAAGTGACACTGAATTGATAGCGTGATACAGTATACTGAATACTTCTATCTATGTCTGCAATGGTCGCATTCGAGTCGAAATTAGGATTTTCTCCGTCCTCTTTCGAAGAGTTGCAGGACCAAGACATCAATATTGACAGGATAAGGAAATGATAATTCTTCATATGATTAATTACAAGTTGTTCCGGATATTTTGCTGCTATGCCGTCTGATGATATCACGAAGTTGATCTTCTGTAAATTTTTTTTCAGTAGGATTTTATCAAACAAGACTCCCCATTCTTTTTTATAATCCATCATTCCTTTCAAAATTAGTCCTTGTGCTTCACGCAAAGTTAGATTGGGATAGGTCTTTTGAAGACCCGAAGCTATTAGATCGAGGTAAGTATAGAAAATAGCAATATGGTCATCTGTCGGGGTATTTTGAAAAAAACACTTATCCTTATCAAAGTAATGAACTATAGCATGAAAAGTCTCATGATATATAGTGGAAGCAATATACTCTTGGGAAACGTTGCAATTTAGCTTATCCAACTATAAATGGAAACATAAGGTCTCCATCCCAACCACGTTTTAATGTAAATGGAGAAATTTCCTTCTCCACATAGCTCACCACAAGAATAATCATAGTAAAAAACACAAAATTTACCGCCTCGAAGAAAAATGGGCTCAGAAAAACTGTAGATGGCAGCTTTATATTTTTCACCAAAATAGCTACTTCCTCTTTTACTGTCATTGAATATAGCCTCTAAGGTATCACTTGGAATAGTAGTATATTTTTTTGTCAAAAGCTGTAATTTATCTGGGCTAAGCGCTTGTAGACTTTTGATAATTGTATTTTTCTCTTCATCAGTTAACACCATAAAATTATGGTTTCTATATTCCGATATAGTATCTTTTTCAAGATAGTGACCAAGCATTTGGGCAAGACTGTCTGCCCTGTAGACGGGATATATAATTCGTTTATCACTAAATTCCTTTTCGTCCGCAAACTCTTCTAAAAAGATATCTGAAGGTGATTTATCACTTGTACTACATTGATATAGTATTGAAGAAAGAAATATAATTTTTATAATATGTCTCATAGCTAATTCGTAATAGGCTTAAAAAATCTAATCTTTATCACAAGGTGTTCCCGATATATTCTTCTTATATCGGTCGAAAATAATTGTTAACTCATCTTCATTAAAACCCTTGCGGGTAATAATTTCCTTAGCTAATTCTGGATTTTTCTCCTTGATAGAACCAGGACCATCTGTTGTCGCACCAACTAATATCAAGCCCGTTGCATCTCTAGGAGGTAGTGTCGGATATGCTTTTCTAAGTGCATTGGATAACAATTCTAAATATGTATCAAAAATCAGTATATGATGTTCGCTTGCTGTAAAATTCGAACTAGCATCATAGTATAGTATTAATGCATGGAAAGCTTCATGATAAATCGTTGCAGCCGCAATTTCAGTAGAACGGGACAATAAGCGTGATTGATTCAAATGAATTACTATATTAAGTACTCCATTTTTATTCGTGGGGCGATCTGTTTTTCCTAGCGCATCCAATGACGGATTAAGATCATCTATTAAAGTCAAATTCACTTTATCATTTTTACCAAAAATATCCTGAATCAACCTATTCAACATGCTTGCTAAAGTAGGATCCAATACTTTTTTAGCTACCATCTTCAAGCAAGGATCCTTGAGGTAATTCTCGATACAGGCTACACATTTATCTCCTACATACAAGTCGTTTTCAGGTACATATACCACGATGGGCTTTTTAGTGGCAGGTTTANNCTCCGCCAGCCGGAGGTATAGCAATCATGTCATCGCACATGTCCATGTTAAATGAAAAAGTACATACACTACCAAGCTTCGTCTTACGATCATACTGGCAGTGGCAGGGGTAGTCGGTAACGCTCTCGACTTTGTAGGTGGTTACGCAATTCTGCTCAATGCTCTTAACACATTGATTTAACAGTTGCACCCTTCCGTTGACAGGTATACTATCGCGTATAAAAGGTATAGGGAATTCGCCAATTTGTT
>DJFR01000261.1:0-4548 GCA_002432545.1 Flammeovirgaceae bacterium UBA5867
ACCATCAGATCGATATGGAGATCCCTTCTCCAACCGGCAAAGCGAATCTCCGCTTTATCTGAAAGATCCCAACCAGATGAAGCTGGACGTGGAGATTGATACAGCGCTCAATTATACTATATATGAGAAGATCGGTGATCTGAACTATCGTCCCACTTCAAGCATGTCGTTTGAAGAATTCAAGCAATACCAGGATCGACAGATATTAAAGAGTTACTGGAAAGGACGCGCCAAAGCTCAGGATGGAGAAAGCCCTGTGAGTGGACGAGGCTTTGTACCGAAGATATTCTTAAGTCCGGTGCTCGATCGTATTTTCGGAGGAAGCTATATCGAATTGGTTCCGCGCGGTTTTGTTACGCTTGATTTCGGAGCATCGTTCCAGCGAATGTATAATCCAACGCTGCCAATACGCCAGCAACGCAATGGAGGTTTTGAGTTTGACCAGCAGATAAACATGAGTGTTGTTGGTAAGATTGGTGAGAAGCTTGCCGTTACTGCCAATTTTGATAACAACAACTCGTTCGACTTTCAGAATAACATGAAGGTTGAGTATACCGGCTTTAAAGAAGACATTCTGCAGAAGCTGGAGATAGGTAACGTAAGTCTTCCACTTAACAACACGTTGATACAGGGCGCACAGAACCTGTTTGGTATAAAAGCACAGATGCAATTCGGTAAATTAAATGTTACTACAATTGCAACAACCCAACGCGGTAAAGCCTCTTCTATAGATATAGGTGGCGGAGCGGGTTCCAGCGGACAGGGAAGACCTTTCGAAATTATAGCATCCAACTATGACGACAACCGTCACTTCTTCCTCGGGCATTTCTTCCGCGAGAATTATGAACGATCTATCGCGAACCTTCCGCAGATCATATCGAATGTAAACATCACACGTGTTGAAGTATATGTACTGAACCGAAACAACGATACGCAAACACTTCGCAATGCGGTGGGCTTGATGGACCTTGGTGAAGCTCGCAGAATATACAATACCGCTGCTAACGGGAACCCGACATCCAGCACCAACACACCAAACGTAAACACTGCTAACAGACTTCGCGAATTGCTTGCCTTCGATGCTGCTGCACGTAATCCGGATGGGATCAATACAACACTGGAAGGACGGGGCCTTGTGAACGGAACTGACTTCGAAAAAATTACGGGTGCACGAAAGTTATCACAAACTGAATTTACCTTCCATCCTCAACTGGGTTATGTAACGCTCACGCGCAAACTTCAGAATGACGAAGTGCTGGCAGTAGCATATGAATATACCTATAACGGAAGAGCCTATAAAGTTGGTGAGATGACTGAAGATTATGGAAGTCTTCGCGATGAAGACGTGATCTTCCTTAAACTTTTGCGTCCGCGTAAAGTGGCTATACGCGATCAGTTCAAGAAGATCATTCCTACGTGGGATCTGATGATGAAGAACATTTACAATCTGAATGTAAGTCAGCTTACCCGCGAAGGCTTTCAGTTACGTATAGTATACCGCGATGCGCGCAGTGGTGTTAACAACCCGCAGTTACAGGATGGTTCTTCTACACTTCGTGAGAAACAGTTGATCGAAATTTTTGGACTCGACCGGCTCAACCCGGTGAACGATCCGGGACGCGATGGTAACTTCGACTTTGTTGATAACATTACGATCAACACACAAACCGGTGCCATTATCTTTCCTTTCCTGGAACCCTTTGGAGACGGACTTCGAAGGTCTTTCCGGAACGAACCCAACGAACAATTCCTGATCCAGAAATACGCATACGACACACTATATCACACTACCAAAGCAGACGCTGAACTGTTTGCCACCAAGAATAAATTCTATTTGATGGGAACGTATAGTGCCGGTTCATCCAAAGAGATTCTCATTCCCGGCTTTGGCGTATCTCAAGGTTCTGTAAAACTTTTTGCCGGTGGTATACCGTTGAATGAAGGCACAGACTATGTGGTAGACTATACTTTCGGTAAAGTAACAATCCTCAACGATGCTATACTCAGCTCGGGCAAAAACATAGAAGTACAATACGAACAGTCTGATCCATTTGCTTTCCAAACCCGAAGTTTATTGGGAACACGTCTGGACTACAAACTCAATGAAGATGTAAATCTGGGTTCTACATTCCTATACTATAACGAACGGCCTATCATTAGCCGTAACCAGATTGGTACAGAGCCTGCCCGTAACATGCAGTATGGGTTTGATTTCAATGTGAACAAGAAGAGCCGGATGCTTACGAAGATTGTAGATGCCATTCCGTTTCTGCAAACTAAAGAGCAGTCAACTGTAAATATCACAGGTGAGTTCGCGCAGTTGTTACCGGGAACATCCAACGTTATTGACGGAGAAGGTACAGCCTATATCGATGACTTCGAGAACTCGGCAACGCCCTATACGTTGATGAACCCGCAAAGCTGGAAGCTCGCCACAACACCGGAAACTCCGAACAATATATATGGCGTTGGGATTCGCGACAAGACGAGCCTGGAGTCTGGCTACAAGCGTGCTAAACTTGCATGGTATTCAGTCGACAACCAGTTCTATCGTTCCGGTGGTCGATTCAAACCTGATAACATCAGTGATGATGATCTGAAGAATCACTATGTAAGACCTGTTGGCCCGCAGGAGATATTTCCGAACAGACAGTTAAATCAAGGTATATTTTACGAACAGATTTTCGATTTAGCGTACTATCCCAAAGAGCGTGGCCCGTACAATTACAATCCTGATCTGAATAACTTCATTAATAATCCTGTCAACAACTGGGCAGGTATAACATCCGCCATTCGTACCGAAGTAGACTTCGACAAAGCAAATATTGAATATATAGAGTTCTGGATGCTTGATCCGTTCATTCAAACCAACAACGGAGTTATAGATGATGGTACAGGGATTCCGAAACGTGCCAGTGGCGGTAAACTCGTGTTTCAGTTGGGAAGTGTATCCGAAGATATCATGCTTGATGGCAGACATGCTTTTGAAAATGGTCTTCCTCCCAACGGTGACAAAGTAACAGGTGCTGTAGCTCCCAACCAATGGGGATATGTTACAACGCAGCAATACCTGACAAGTTCATTTGATAACGATCCTAATTCGCGCGTAAACCAGGATGTGGGATTGGATGGATTATCAACAACGGAAGAGACTGGTAAATTTCAAAGTTTCATTAACAGTCCTGGCGTTCCTGCTTCTGAACGTGACAAGGTAGCGAGCGATCCTTCTGCAGATAACTTCCGCTATTATTTCAATACAGAATACGATGGGCTGAATGCAAAAATACTTCAACGCTATAAAGATTTTAACGGATTCGATGGCAACTCTCCGATTATTACCGGAAGCGATCTGATCGCACAGGCAGCTACTACTATTCCAGACAACGAAGATCTGAATGCTGACAATACGCTTAGCGAACTGGAAGAATATTATGAGTATGACATGAACCTGCAGCCAGGGCAATTGCGCATTGGCAGAGAATATATAGTTGATGAAATAACCACGACCAATAACAACTCCAAAGAAAGTGTTACCTGGTATTTATTCCGTATACCCGTGCGGGTACCGGAGCGTCAATATGGAAATATAGAAGGCTTCAAGTCGATCAAGTATGTACGTATGTTGATGACTGGTTTCAAGGATCCGATCGTACTACGTATGGCAAATTTCCGTATGGTGGGAAGTCGCTGGAGAAGATATACCAGCAACCTGCAGGAAGGTGGATTGGTGCCCGACTATGAAGAAACACAAGACGACTTCATGGTATCGGTTGTAAACCTGGAAGAGAACGGTTATGGCAATGAGAACAAGCCTCCGTATGTTATACCTCCTGGCGTTGTGCGCGATCGTGATGTTACTTCTTCTGTATCACGTCAGTTGAACGAACAATCCGCACAGCTTTGTGCCGATGATGTGAAGGATGGTGATGCACGCGCGATGTATAAGAATATGTCGGTTGACCTTTTCAACTATGGTCGTATCAAAATGTACTTCCATGGACACAGCGATATCGCTACCGATGATGAGCTTCGTGTTTTTCTGCGTCTTGGTAAAGATCTTGACTCTAACTTTTACGAGATCGAGATTCCGCTGAAGATAACACAAACACCTATATCTGGCGATCGTGAACGTGCCGTATGGCCGGAAGAAAATGAGATTGACCTTGCGTTAGACGAACTCTATAGATTGAAAGCCGATCGCGATCGGGAAAATGTTTCGATGAATCAATTCTATCCGATTGCAGGGAGAGAAGTTGGAAGGCATCGAATCAGAATCTTTGGTCGCCCCGATCTTACCAGTGTACAATCAATCCTGATTGGTGTACGCAACCCTCGCTCTGACGATAAACGATCTTACCCTGTATGTATATGGGCCAACGAAATGCGCGTTACGGATTTCAACCGGACTCCGGGTTGGGCAGCCAACGCTACGCTCAGTGCCAAGCTTGCTGACTTCGCTACGATTACCGGTGCTGTACGACATACAAGCTTTGGCTTTGGTGGTGTAAGCTCAAAAATATTTGAACGCACACGTGAGGAAACAACCGG
>DJFR01000261.1:4605-7779 GCA_002432545.1 Flammeovirgaceae bacterium UBA5867
TCCTTTAATGAGGAGCAGCGCGCCAATTACCTCAACATTGTTCGTGACCAAACCGTTGGGCGAAGTCTCAACTTTGTAAACGTAAGGAAAACGAAAGTTAAACCGGATGCTCCTACGCATATATGGGACATCGAGAATTTCTCTTTCAGTTATTCTTACAGCGACCGCGTGCGCAAAAACTTTAACACACAAGAGGCATTCCAGAAACAACAAAAAGGATCTATAGCCTATACCTTTAATCCAAAGGCTACGGGTATAGAACCTTTCAAGGATTCCAAAGGATTATCATCGCCCTGGTTAAAACCTATTAAAGATTTCAACTTTAGTTTGATGCCAAGCAGCATTGGCGTGCGCCTCGACCTTAACCGTTCATTCTCCAAGAATGTATACCGGAACCCGGATGGTGTAGGTGGCTTCATTTCGTCACCGGCAAACTATATGAAATATTTTACTTTCGACAGACAGTATAATGTTCGCTGGAATCTCTCGAAAAATTTATCAGTAGAGTATAACTCACGCGCCAATGCCATTATCGATGAGCCTGAAGGAGATCTGGATACGGAACAAAAGAAAGACAGCGTGTGGCATAACCTAAAGCGCTTCGGCCGGATGAAGAACTTTGATCAAAGCGTCACCGTAAATTATACTTTACCTCTCGACAAGATTCCTGCAACGGATTGGCTGGGCGCAGACTATCGTTACCAGGTTAACTATAACTGGAAAGCGGGACCTATAAATCATCCAGACACTTTAAATATATCCGGTGATATTGATGATGCTTATGACTTCAAGAATACTATACAAAACAGTCGCGATCAGAATTTCTCCGGAAAGATTGACTTGGTAAGACTATATAACAAGATCAAATTCTTGAAGGAACTGAATACACCGAAGAAGCCATTAACAGCTTCTCAGCGCGCACAACAGGCACGCACGCAACAACAGCAAAAAGCGGATACAACAAAAGCCCAGGGTCCTGCCGAGATACCGGGAGTAGTAAAAGGTTTACTACGAGCATTGATGTCAGTGCGCTCCATCAACGGAACATACTCGATTACCGAGGGAACTATATTACCGGGCTTTACTAAAACGCCTAAGTTTTTCGGAATGGATAACGACTGGGATGCTCCAGGGTGGGGCTTTGTACTAGGAAGTCAGAATCCTGATATACGGAAAAAAGCAGCAGAGAATGGATGGCTTACAACAAATTCTGAGTTATCGGTTCCGTTCGCCCAGATCAGGAATGAAACCATTAACATTCGTGCGAACGTAGAACCTTCTTCCGATTTCAAAATACAATTGGATATCAAGAAAGAAATTACAAGTTCATTTCAATCTATCTATCGAGACACACTGCCAGGTGATGATGTATTCTTTTACGATTTAAGTCCAAGCAGAAGTGGCAGCTATCGTATATCAACTATTAGTATAAAGACTGCATTTGATGGCAGCAACAATGACGTTGAGTCTGCTATATTTAAACAGTTTGAGCAAAACCTCGATCAGGTAAAAGCAAAATTCGATGCAGCAAATCCAGGTAATGAATATGCACGAACTTCACAGGATGTGATCATCCCCGCGTTCATCGCTGCCTATACCGGTGCTGATGTAAGCAAGACAAGTTTATCTCCTTTCCCGAAGACACCTCTCCCGAATTGGCGTGTGGATTATACCGGGTTAAATAAACTAAATGCACTGAAAGAAGTATTTCAGTCTGTAACACTTTCGCATGCATATCAATCGTCTTATTCTGTATTGAATTTTTCAAACTCATTGGATTACAGCGACCCGGATGACATCAACAGGCTTGCTATCGATCGCCCTTTCACAGACTATAACATTAATTACTACGGAAGAAATTCGAAAGTTGATAATGAATTCGTGCCAGTATTTGTTATCAGCCAGGTAATGATTTCCGAGCAGTTCTCTCCGCTCATCGGAGTAAATATGCGTACGAAGGGAAGACTCTCTGCCAACATTCAGTATAAAACAAAACGTGACCTTGCGCTGAACATTTCCAATGCACAGATCACTGAATTGAACAGTAAAGATTTTTCATTTGAACTAGGCTATACCAAGAACAACATGAAGCTTCCGTTCAAATCACAAGGGCGTACCGTTGTATTGAAGAACGATGTTACATTCCGCATGAACGTTACGGTTGCCAACACCAAAACCATTCAGCGAAAAATTGAAGAGCTTAATATTGTTACGAATGGTAACATTAACTTCCAGCTTCGTCCAAACATCAGCTATGTTGTTAACCAAAAGCTGAACATACAGTTATACTTCGAGCGCACCATCAACGAGCCGATGGTATCGAACTCTTTCCGCAGAGCAACTACGCGCTTTGGTGCACAGGTGCGATTCAGCCTGGCACAATAAAAATAGTATCAGGATGCAGGATTTTCGAGTCAGTCTACGACTGGCCTAATCTTGCATCCTGAATCCGTTTTGGAACCTATAAACTTTGCTTATTTTTGCCCGCACCTAAAAACTTTTACGCATCATGAACATCCCGGAAGGACTGAAGTACACAAAAGATCACGAATGGATTAAAATTGAAGGCAATACAGCCACCGTGGGCATTACCGATTTCGCGCAAAGCGAACTGGGCGATATCGTTTATGTTGATATTACTACGGTAGGTCAGGATGTTGCTGCTCATGATATTTTTGGAACAGTAGAAGCTGTTAAAACAGTTTCAGACCTATATATGCCGATTGCCGGTAAGGTATTGGAAATAAACCCAATACTCGATGGCAGCCCTGAAAAAGTAAACGAAGATCCATACGGTGACGGCTGGATGATCAAGGTACAATTCACCGGCTCAACTGACGAACTTCTTTCGGCAGCACAATACAAGGAACTTATTGGAAAGTAATATCCGTTAAACGTTATCGGTTACCTGGAGGCTTACCTCACGGATAACCGATAACGATTAACTTTCATCTCAATGATCGAATTACCCGTCATATCGCAGGAAGAGACCCGCAAACGTAAACCAGACTGGCTGCGTGTAAAATTACCCGTAGGACCGGAGTATGCTAAAGTGCGGAAGCTGGTTGACAATTATAAACTTCACACGATTTGTGAAAGCGGTAATTGCCCGAACATGGGCGAATGCTGGGGAGCAGGCACGGCTACATTTATGATTCTTGGAAATGTATGTAC
>DJFR01000261.1:7789-20766 GCA_002432545.1 Flammeovirgaceae bacterium UBA5867
ATAAAATTGATGGGTGTTAAACACGCTGTTATCACTTCCGTTAACCGTGACGAGTTAAAAGATCGTGGTGCCGAAATCTGGTATCAGACCGTTGTAGAAACTAAAAAAGTAAGTCCGGAGACAACTATTGAAACTTTAATACCGGATACAAAAGGAAACTGGGATGCACTCTATCGCATGATAGAAGGTAAACAGGAAGTTGTTTCGCACAATATGGAGACTGTTGGCAGACTCTATCGCATGGTGCGCCCGCAGGCTAAGTATGAACGAAGCCTGGAACAAATCAAAAGAATTCGCGAAGCTGGTATGCGTACCAAAACCGGTATCATGCTGGGCCTGGGCGAAACGAAAGAAGAAGTATTCAAAGCTATGGATGATCTTGCTGCGAACGGATTAATGATCCTCACACTCGGTCAATATTTACAGCCTACCAAAATGCATTTGGAAGTAGCGGAGTTTATACATCCGGATACATTCGAAATGTACAGAGAAGAAGGACTGAAACGCGGATTAAAATATGTAGAGTCGGGTCCGTTGGTTCGTTCAAGCTATCATGCCGAACGCCATGTTAACGTTCCGCTGGATTAAGATATACTATCATTTTATTGTCAATAAGAAAGCGGGCTCATCACCCGCTTTTCTTATTATATACCAAGTATATATTTATTTCTTATCGGCCTGAATGCGTTGCTCGCGATTGGCGATTTCCCATGCTGTATAGAAAACACATTGAGCACGTTTTTGCAGCAGATCGAATTCAATCTTGCTTACTTCATCACTTGGTTTGTGATAGTCTTCATGTATGCCATCGAAATAGAATACAATAGGAATATTGTTCTTGGCAAAATTCCAGTGATCAGAACGATAGTATAATCTGTCAGGGTGATTCTGATCGTTGTATGTATAGTCGAATAACAGATTCGTATACGTCTTATTTGTATTCTCGTTCAGGTTATGCAACTCGGTTGACAGTTTATCTGAACCGATAACATATACATACGGGGCGCTGTCTTTATGCTGAGGATCTCTTCTTCCTACCATATCGATGTTCAGATCGACAACTGTTTTATCCAGTGGAAATACAGGATGCTGTGTATAGTAGTCAGAACCCAGCAGACCTTTTTCTTCACCCGTCACCAACAGGAAGAGTATACTTCTTCTTGGACCTTTGCCTTCTTTTTTCGCCTGAGCAAAAACTTTGGCAAGCTGTATAACGGATACCGTTCCTGAGCCATCATCATCTGCACCGTTGTTGATCAGGTCTCCCTCTGTTCCATTCAGTTTACCAATGTGATCGTAGTGTGCTGAAATTACAAGCAGCTCATCTTTCTTGTCGGTACCTTCCAGGTAGCCCATCACGTTATCACTCTTCAGAACTTTTACATCCATGGCAGTTTTATAAGCAATGGTTGCAGGCTTAACTTTCTTCAATGTGTTTCCGGTAATAGCTTTTGCAAGTTTATCGCTGGTTGTGTTCAATACCTTTGTTGCTGCATCAGCTGATATAAAGAACACACCGGCATTCTGTGCAACCGACTCTGGTTTTTTCAACGACATTATACCGTTGCCCATATAGTCTTTAAGCTGTCCTACAAGTTCTTTAAATGCATTGGCATCATCATGATATACCAGTATCAGCTTCGCTTTGCGTTCGCGCGCCAGCGATATAGGTCCGCGAAAATTCTCTTCCGCGCCCAACTGCATTACTACAGCTTTACCATCTACACTAACTTGGTCGAAATCTTCTTTGCGTCCTTTACCTACAAATACAACGGGCAACGACACCTCTCCTCCTGAATCAGATGAGCCATAGAAAGCAACATCCTGGAAGTTTAAAAATTTGGTTTGTCCGGCTTTGATATAGATATCGCCCGGCACGCTGGTATAAAGTTCTACCGGCTGATAGTACGCTCCGTTTACAGGAGCTGCCAGTCCAAAGTCTTCGAAGTTTGCCTTAACAAAAGCAGCAGCCATTTTTTGTCCACGCTTTCCGGTCTCGCGACCTTCCATAGCATCAGAAGCAAGAATGGATAAATTTTCTTTCAGATCAGCAGTCGTAATCTGATCGCCATATTTTTTGGCGACCGGATCCTGAGCAAGCACGCGACTGGCAGTTAGAAGTACCAGCGCCATGCACATAAGTTTCTTCATGGTCTAATGAGTTTGAATTATCCCGGCAATATGTAGAGGATTTTGTTAAGACGAAATACCGAACATTGAAAGACCGGGGGAAAGTAAAAGTTGGAAAGACCGAGAATCAAAGCGCTAACGAAAAGTTCCAGAAATGAAATACTGCCGCTTAAAATATTTATGAATTTACTTCCTGACTTCCGGACTTCCCTGTTTCCGGACTACATAACGAAATATTACCTTTGTGCGCCCATAACTCAGGCTCATAGCTCATTAACCTAGTACACTGAAAATCAACACGTAAATGAATATCGACTCCCAGTACACCGAAAAATTTGAAGGCAGACACATTGGCCCGGATGCGCACCAGACTGAAGAAATGTTGAAGGTCATCAAGGCAAAATCGATCGATGAACTGATCGCACAAACCATACCTTCGGCTATCCGGCTTAAGAATGCTTTGAATCTTCCTGCGGCTCAATCCGAATATCAGTTTCTGCAGGAATTCAAAAAACTCGCTGCCAAAAACAAAGTCTATAAATCATTTATCGGTACCGGATACTATAACACCATAACACCCGGTGTAATTCTGCGGAACATTCTTGAAAACCCGGGATGGTATACAGCTTATACTCCATACCAGGCAGAGATTGCACAGGGACGTCTGGAAGCATTGATCAACTATCAGACGATGATCATTGATCTTACCGGCATGCAGATCGCGAATGCTTCGTTGCTGGATGAAGGTACTGCTGCTGCAGAAGCAATGCACTTACTCTATGCTTCGCGCAAGGCTTCTAAAAAGAATGCACATAAATTCTTTGTCGATCAAAATGCATTTCCTCAAACTATAGATCTGCTCACAACACGGGCTACACCGATTGGCGTAGAACTCGTGGTTGGTGATGTAAACACACTTGATCTGACCGATGCTAATCTGTTTGCTGTTTTTGTTCAGAACCCGAATGGCAACGGTGAAATTAAAGACTATACTTCTTTCAATGCTTCGGCACATGAGAAAGATGTATATACTGTAATGGCGGCTGACCTGATGAGTTTAGTACTCATGAAATCGCCAGGCGAAATGGGAGCTGATGTTGTTGTAGGATCATCACAACGCTTCGGTGTACCGATGGGCTTTGGCGGACCTCACGCTGCATTCTTCGCTACGAAGGATGACTTTAAACGCCAGATGCCGGGAAGAATTATAGGTGCTTCCATCGATGCTTCCGGAAATCCGGGATATCGCATGGCGCTTCAAACACGCGAGCAACACATCCGCAGAGAGAAAGCAACTTCGAACATTTGTACAGCGCAGGTTCTTCTTTCGGTAATGGCAGGTATGTATGCGGTATACCACGGAGCCGATGGATTAAAGAAAATAGCAGGACGTATACATGCGCTTGCTAAATCTTTAGAGTCTGGTCTTAAGACACTCGGCTTTAAACAAGTAAATGAAAATTACTTCGACACCTTAAAAGTTGCAGTAAGCGATACGAAGACTGTTCAACGTGAAGCTGTAAAACGCGAAATCAACTTCCGTTACTTTGCAGACAACCACGTTGGTATTTCACTGGATGAGACAACCTCAACTGAAGACGTAAAGAACATTCTTGAAATATTTGCAGCCTCTGAAAATAAAAAGGCAGCAAACACTACTTTCAACGGACAGGCTATTGGCTGGCCGGCTGCACTCATCAGAAAATCTGCTTTCCTTACGCATCCTGTTTTCAATACACATCACTCTGAACACGAGATGCTGCGCTATATCAAGCGCCTTGAGAATAAAGATCTTTCGATGGTACATTCGATGATCTCGCTGGGATCATGTACCATGAAACTGAATGCTACTGCCGAAATGATTCCGGTAACATGGCCAGAGTTTGGAAATATACATCCGTTCGCTCCGGCAGATCAGGCACAAGGATATGCAGAACTTACTACGAACCTTGAAAACTGGTTAAAGGAAATTACAGGCTTTACAGGTGTATCGCTTCAACCCAATAGCGGAGCACAAGGTGAGTATGCAGGACTGATGGTGATCCGCGCGTATCACGAAGATCGTAAGGAAGGACACAGAACTATATCGCTGATTCCTGCTTCAGCACACGGCACAAACCCTGCCAGCGCGGTAATGGCAGGTATGGATGTAGTGGTAGTGAAGTCTGACGAAGAAGGTAAAATTGATGTAGCTGATCTGAAAGCAAAAGCAGAACAGTATAAAGATAAACTCTCGTGCCTCATGGTAACGTATCCTTCTACACATGGAGTGTTTGAAGAATCAATCATCGAGATCTGCGAAACCATTCATAAAAATGGCGGTCTGGTATATATGGATGGTGCCAACATGAACGCACAGGTAGGACTCACTTCACCGGCAACAATCGGTGCGGATGTTTGTCACCTGAACCTGCATAAAACATTCTGTATACCACACGGTGGTGGCGGACCTGGCATGGGCCCTATCTGCTGCAACGATAAATTAAAACCATATTTACCGGGACATGCTGTTGTAAAGACCGGTGGTGAGAAGGCTATCCACGCTGTATCGGCTGCCCCTTGGGGAAGTGCCAGTATATTAACCATATCATACGCTTATATAGCAATGATGGGTGGCGATGGATTAACCAACGCTACGAAGTATGCTATACTCAATGCAAACTATATCAAGAATCGCCTGGAGGGTCACTTCAAGATTTTATATACCGGCACCAACGGACGTTGCGCACACGAGATGATCGTAGATTGTCGCGACTTCAAGAAAGCTGGTATAGAAGTAGAAGATATAGCGAAGCGTTTAATGGATTATGGATTCCACGCTCCTACGGTTTCATTCCCGGTAGCGGGCACATTGATGATCGAACCAACCGAAAGCGAACCGAAAGAAGAACTCGATCGCTTTGTGGATGCGCTTATCGAAATACGCAACGAGATTCGTGAAGTAGAAGAAGGCAAAGCCGACAAAGAACAGAACGTATTAAAGCTTGCTCCTCACACTGCTGCTGTAATTACTGCCGATGAGTGGACAAGACCGTATAGCAGAAGTAAAGCTGCTTACCCACTTCCATTTGTACGCGAAGCTAAATTCTGGCCAAGCGTAAGTCGTGTAGACAATGCGTATGGCGACCGCAACCTGGTTTGCAGTTGCTTGCCGATCGAAGAATATACTTCGAAAGAAGAATCAGTTACAGCGTAATTGAATCGTAATAAAAGGTCCCTTTTGTAAATCTGCAAAAGGGACTTTTTCGTTTTAATCAATGCCACGCAACGACTATAAAGATGGCACAGTTTTCTCGTTGTATATTTATAGATCGAGTCTATGCAGTATGTAATCACATTCCTTATGAAATTATCGACAACTTTATATAAAGCTTTTGTAGTGACGCTTGTATTTACAGGGTTAGCATTATCAGGCTTTAGTCAAAAGACCAATACCTACAAGGGATTCCCTTCGCTGGTATGGCCCAAGCTATATAACATTACGTTTGAAAAAACACAAGACAGACTGGGCGATGTGGACAAGCCTATATTTACCGATGCCGTAAAATCATTGAATGGAAAAAAGGTAACACTGCCAGGCTATATGGTTCCGTTCGAGAACGGCATTAAAGGCAATCACTTCATGCTATCATCGCTTCCGTTAAATGCGTGTTTCTTTTGTGGCGTTGGCGGACCTGAGACTGTTGTAGAAGTATTCACCACAAAATCGGTAACGTATACCGAGAAACCCATTGAAATACAAGGCACGTTGATGCTGAACGATCGCAATCCCGACCAGATGATCTATATTCTGGAGAATGCCGTGATACTCGGAGAAGTAGGATTATAAAAAATCAACCTAATACAAAACGTTATGAAAAAACTCCTCTCACTTTCAGTAACGGTCTTTACAATCATCTTTGCGCAAGCACAGGAATTCTCTAATAAAGATTTACAATCGCTTATTGATGCCGAGCGTGCATTTGCAAGTATAGCAAAAGAGAAAAACACACGAGAGGCTTTTCTCGCTAACCTCATTGATGAATCTATATCTTTCTCGCCTGGTATAACCAAAGCGAAACCTTTCTGGGAGAAACTAAAGCCCGGCACAGACTGGCTTTATTGGCAACCGGTATATGCAGATATTTCTGCCTCCGGAGATTTTGGATATACCACCGGTCCGTGGCATTTCAGCAAGAACAAAAAAGAAAAACCTACAGCCTTTGGTGAGTATATTACTGTTTGGCAAAAACAAGCTGATGGCAAATGGAAAATTCTGATCGATGCCGGCATCAATCACGACACCTATCATGTTGACGGACATGAAATAAAAACGTCCGGCACCATATCTCAACCGGCACAGCCATCAGCCCAAAGTTTCAAAGATGAATTAACAGCCATTGAAGAAAGCTTTATACAACAAGCACCAACCGACATACTGAAGGCCTATACACATCACGCATCTCCGGAAATAAAATTCTACAGGCAGAATAAATTCCCATCTTCATCGGTAGAAGAAGTCTGCAAGACTTCTGATGTACTCACTTTTACACCTGCAGAAACCATCGTATCATCTGCCGGGGACATGGGATTTACCTATGGCACGGTAAATATAGTAAAGCAGGATGCAGGCCAGCAGAAGACCAACAATGCCAACTACCTTCGTATCTGGAAGAAAGAAAATGGAGCCTGGAAAATTGTAATGGACATGATCACTTAGGTATATCTCACTTAAGTATATATCTCANNTGAATATATTGCTCCGTGATTACAAACCGTATTTATCAATCAGGTATATCAATGAAGCCATCGAAGCGGCACCTAGTTCAAGCTCCCGCTTGCTCACTTTATCAATAGTATCTTCCTGTGTGTGGTGATAATCGAAGTAACGTTGTGAGTCTGGTAAAAATCCGATGATCGGCACACCCTGTGTTTGCAGCGGGCCTATATCTGCACCTCCACCCTCATGAGAAAAATCATATAGTCCATAAGGTTCTAGTAAAGGCTTCCAGCTTTTTATTTTGTTACGCACCGCTTCTGATGCCGTCATGGTAAAGCCACGCGGAGTAAAGCCACCGTCATCTGACTCAAGTGCTGCTATATGTTTCTCCTTTTTAAGTTCTGCCTGGCGCGCATACTCCAGTCCGCCACGCAAGCCGTTCTCTTCGTTCATAAACAACACCACACGTATAGTACGTTTCGGTTTATAGCCGATCATTTTAAAAAGTCTGATCACTTCCATAGACTGCACACAACCGGCACCATCATCGTGTGCACCTTGCGCGAGGTCCCACGAATCCAGGTGACCACCTACTACTATAATTTCATTCGGAAATTCAGAGCCGGCAAGCTCTGCTATAACATTGAATGACGGAGCATCCGGCAATGTCTCGCAATGTGATTCAAAATAAAACTGTACATCTTTTTCTTCCTTCAATATTTTACTCAGCAGATCTGCATGTTTGGTACTGATTGCTATCGCTGGCAGCTTGGCTATATTGGGTGTATAGCGCAGTCCACCGGTATGCGGATAGTCCTCCTGGTTCAATCCCATCGAACGAACAATCACACCTATAGCACCATATTTAGCAGCCTCTGATGGGCCGAGTGCACGCTGCTCAACGGCACCGCCATACGCCTCGAACGTATTGAACTTGGTAGGGTCCATCGGGCGATTGAAAAACACAATTTTACCTTTCACATTTTTCTCACCGAGTTGCTTAAGTTCATCGAAGGTCTTTACTTCAACCACACTACCCGTTACACCAGAAGGCCCTGTGCCTACTGACATACCGAGTGCACACACATTCATTTCAACTACACCGCGCTTTTTGGAATTGATAACGCGACCAACTTCTTTTTGTCCGCGAATCCAATGCGGCACCATAACCGGTTGAAGAAAAACAGAGTCAGCAAAATTATCCAGTTCATGTCGCCCCCACTCAACCGCAGCCGCAGCTCCGGGTGAACCACTCAGCCGCGCCCCGATGTGCGTAGTGAGATACTCGAGCATCTGGTAACTTTTGCCGCGTGCGAGTGCCTCGTTATATATTTGTCTGATTGAAGACTCGTCTGCCGACTGCGAAAATGTATGACCGGCAACTCCGATCACGAAAAGGAAGGATAGAAATAAGCGCATATATAGTTTATATCAAAATTGCAGATTTCAGAATATACATATGATGGTTCGGATCTTTATCATTGAGGATGAGCGTTCCCTCCATCACAATCTGTTTCGTAGTAAATTTCACTTTATCAACGGCATCAACCTCTACAACCGTTTCTGGTCCCGCAGCACCGCAGAAGTAACAAAGATTAAAAGGTAAAGATGAGAGCATGAACTTACCTTGTCCGCCCATCTCTTCCAGCGGAATGATATACCCTTTCAACCTGATCTTCTTTCCCTGAAACGTTTTAAGATGTTTGCTGAACACCGGCACTTCAACATCATAACCATTCTTATCCTTTTTGTTTTCAAACCCGACCTGCGCGAGCACCTGCCAGAAGTTTTGCTCTTGCGCAAACACTGCCGGGGTTATCCATAGTAAACTAATCAGGAAATATTTTTTCATTTCACTTCAAGTATAATCATAAGTTTTGATGGTGCGTATACCGCTGGCAGTTTTGAACTGATTATTCTACTAAATCGTTTTAGATGCACAATACAACTTGCTCGGCCTCTTGTAAACACCGTACTTTCGAAAACAAAAACTACACCGGTATGGCTTTTCTATTCGAATCTTTTGAAAGCTGGAAGAACTATAGCAGCGAACACAACATGTCGTTGCACCAGATTGTGCTGGAGTATGAGCACACACAAAAAGGAAGAAGTGAACAGGAAACACTCGATGGACTTGCACAGGCATGGCAGGTAATGAAAGAAGCCGTGCGCACAGGACTTGAAGAAGACATGACATCGCGCTCGGGCATGATTAACAACGGGGCGAAGAAAGTATATAATTACCCGACACCGGTACTCTCCAAAGAATTTCAACAACTTATTTCGCGTGCACTGGCAGCCAAAGAAGTTAACTCGTGCATGGGCCGCATTGTTGCAGCACCTACTGCCGGTGCCAGCGGTATAATGCCGGGTGTACTTTATACGCTACAGGATATTCACCAGATTGAGGACAAAAAGATTCTGGAGGCGATGCTTATTGCTGCCGGTATAGCGTTGATTATGGAGCAACGTGCGTCCATTGCCGGTGCTGTAGGCGGATGCCAGGCAGAGACCGGAACTGCTGCCGCCATGGGATCGGGTGCTATAGTATATTGTTTAGGCGGAGACACGAATCAGATTTTTAATGCTGTTGCCATTACGGTGCAGTGTATGTTGGGACTTGTGTGCGACCCTGTTGCCGGATTAGTGGAAGTACCGTGTGTTGTTCGTAATGCAAGCGCTGCTGCTATAGCGAATAGCTCTGCGCAGATAGCACTGGCCAATGTAAGCAGTGTTATACCGGTAGATGAAGTAATTGAAGCGATGGGTGAAATTGGCTCCAGCATGGAGACCCGCTATAAAGAAACTGCGCTCGGTGGATTGGCAGCTACTAAAACAGGACAAGCTATTGCTAAAAAAGTACTCATTCACACGATTGAAATGTTACCGGATGAAGACGCTAAATAAAAAGCGTCTGTATATATACCTATACTTCTGACCTTACCATGCTTTTCAATTCAAATCCCTGCGGGAAAGACTTGTCGTAATAGAAGTTGATATCCAGATTTCTGAATTTACCGGCAGCTTCATCGAAAAGAATTTTATCCAGCGGCTGTGATATAACTTTTCTGATAATAACAGCTCGAATGTTTTCCGGAAATTTCTGCGCGGTGCTCAGGTATATCTTCAGATCGTTCTGCGTGTTATCACCTATCAGTATAAATTTTTTATCAGGGAAGAAACGCAGTAATTTTTCAAGTGTCGTGAGTTTATGAATATCACGCTTCAATAGATCCTTTCTTCTGAAGACATCGCGCAGGTGTCGCATTTGTTTCAGAAACAGCGGCCCGCGTGGAAAATTATTATTTCTTAAAAACCGATAAATGAGCGGGTATAAATTCTGTTCGCTATTGGAGAGATAAAAAGGTTCTATACCGGTATCGGCAAAATCATGAATTACTTTCATCATCTCTTTAACAGCCTTGCGTTTCTCCACCGAAGTAAATAGCAGGGTTCTGAATTTTAAAAGTTTGTTAGAGATATGCGAATGAAGTAAGGTATCATCAATGTCCGATACAATTATTTCTGATGACTGCACGGTGTGGACAGTCTGGGTATATAATCCGTCTACAAGTTCTACCGATTGTCCATTAATCAGTTTAATCGATTTGAGCTCACGTATATTGGCAGCATCATTCACTTCCAGGAAAAACGAACCTGCTTCATCGGTAATCGTTTTATAGGTACCGTTATCAAATACAAGTTCAATAGCTTCATGATCGAAAAAGCGCGTACGGTATAAAGCCAGTATAGATCGAAATGTTTTGCGTCTGCCATAGTTTCTGAAACTGAAATCGCGCAAAGAAGAATACGTTAGCTGCCCGATGGCCATCACAGAACTGCCATTGGACAATGCATAGAAGCTTAACAATATAGGTGAAGTTCTGCTCACGCGTTAAGGAATTACAATACGCAGATACGATGAAAGTATATCGATGTGCAGGCGGCTGATCTCACCCATGTATTCGCCATCAATCTGAAAGTCTACCGGTTTATCGATCGTGATCTCTGCTTCCGTGCAACTGATCACATCCGAAAACATATCCTTATCTATAAAAACATTGAATTTGGTAAGACCTGCCTTAATCGCGGCATCAAGCGCGACACGCTCCACATTAACAATCTCAAATTTACCGTCTGACACGGAGCCTTTGGATATATGTATACCCGTGCCATACATGTGCGCATTGGCAAAAGCACACATATACCCTTCTTTATGATATATACCTTCAGGCGTTTTAACAGTATACTTCAGCAACGGGCTTTCCTTGATCGACTGAAGTAAAAATTTCATATATCCCATCATACCACTTCCTCCTTCTTCTGCGTAACGTTTTACCATGCGGGCGTTAATTCCCATATCAGCCAGGTGCGTGCAATAATGTTTTCCATCAAAGCGAAGCACATCCAGCGGTTTTATATTCTCACCCGTCATGCTTAACTCCACAGCATCTTCAATGCGAGATGGAATTTGTAACGCAGTAGCCAGTCCGTTTGCTGAACCCAGCGGCAATATAGCCATGGGAATGTTTTTCCCCATCAACACACGCGCTACCAATTGAACTGTTCCATCACCTCCGCCTGCTACGACACGATCGGGCTTAAAATCTTCAATTTGTTCAAGTATAGTTTCGGTATCGTTACTACCCGATGTATAGCAAAATTTAAAATCAGTTTCAGTAGCAACGGCTTTATCGTGAATACACAAAATAGCTTTATCGTTGCTGGTTGCTCCTGATACCGGGTTTACTACAAACAGGGTTCTCATTTCGGCTATTGGTTTTTACCTGGTGATCGGCTTGTAAATATTATGCCCGGCTATACTTAGCAGAATGTTAACATTCTTACGGAATGGGATCCGGTTTAATAACATCGGGTAGCACTTCATTCCCAAAAAAGTATACGGCACCGCTAAAGATAACCGACCATATAGAGGCACTTATAAACATATACAAGATCAATTTGTTACGGGGTGCACCAAAACTGATGGCCAGCAAAGTTCCTCCGATAGGTGTTAATAATACCGGGGTAAGCGCAGCAACACCGGGCAATCCATATTTCTTCCAGATGCCTACAAACTTCCTGTTGCGATCTGAAAACTTTTTGCGCTTGGAGAAAAAACGATCGACAACTTTTGTGCGCATAAAATCACCAAAGAACGCAAACGCAAATACAACGGTCATCATACCCGCCACCGTTATCAATATAGTAGTAGCCAGTGTTAACCCGGCAGCATAACCTCCTAATGGCCCTAAAATAAATTTGAGCATGCTCGAAAAATAAACCGGTATAGCCTTAAGAATTTCTTCCAACATGTTTTTGCGTGTGTCAGTGTTACGTGTTTGGGTGTCTTTGTTATACTATATCAAAGTTTTGTGCCATACGCCAGGTCTCCTGCATCGCCGAGGCCGGGCACTATATAGAATTGTTCGTTCAGGTGTTCATCAATGGCGCAGGTCCAGAGTGAGTAGGGAACAATCATGTTCTGTGTTAAAAATTTTATACCCTCCGGTGCTGCCACCAGCGATACAATATGTAAATGACCGGGTGTGCCTCTTTTCATCAGTTGTTTTACCGAGTCCATAATCGATTGCCCTGTAGCCAGCATCGGGTCTATCAGTACAACATCGCGGCCTTCGAGGTAAGGCGTTGATACATAATCGAGTTTTATACTTACTTCATGCAGACTCTCTCTTCTATAGGCCCCTACAAACCCCGCTTCGGCCTGATCGAAAAAATTTAAAAAGCCCTGAAAGTACGGGAAGCCCGCGCGAAGTATGGTAATCAATACCGGCTGTTGCTTTATTATATTGACACGAGACTTGCCCAACGGAGTTTCAACAATACGGGTGGTATATTGAAATTTCCTGGAAACTTCATACGCCATAATTTCTCCGAGTCGCTCCATATTCTTACGAAAACGCATTCGGTCTTGCTGAAGAGTCTTATCTCTTAATTCAAGAATAAACTGATTGGCTATCGAGTTTTGCTCGCTGAGGTTAAAAACCATAGATGTCACTTTTTTCTAATCAAAATTTAGGATAAAGTTGCAGAAGAACTATAAACTATACGAATTAAAAATAAGTTAGAGGTTCGGAAGTTGAGAAGTTTGAGAGTCAGAAAGTCCGGAAGTCGGGAAGTCAGAAAG
>DJFR01000261.1:20789-21817 GCA_002432545.1 Flammeovirgaceae bacterium UBA5867
GCTTACCATGAAATTACTCCAGCAGCTTTGCGAAATACATGCTCCCTCCGGCAATGAAACCGGCATGACCGAATTCTTATTGAACTACATCAAGAAAGAAAAACGAAAATGGAAGGGCAAGCCTACACTACATTACGGTGACGAATTTCAGGACAACATTATTTTAAAGTTTGGTAAACCACGCACGGCCATCTTTGCACATATTGATAGTATAGGTTTTACGGTTCGCTATTATAATCAATTATTACCGATCGGGAGTCCGGATGCAGAGATGGGGACAAAACTTGTAGGAGAAGACAGTCTTGGACCGATTGAATGCGAACTTGAATTCGACAAAGAGAATCACGCGTTCTATAAATTCGGCAGACAAATTGATCGCGGCACTGAACTCACCTACAAAGTAAATTTTCGCGAGAGCAAAGACTATATAGAATCTGCATATCTTGACAACCGTCTTGGTGTTTACAACGCATTGAAAGTTGCCGAAACTTTAAAAGATGGTGTCATTGTATTCAGCACATGGGAAGAACACGGTGGTGGCTCAGTTCCATACCTCGCTAAATTTATATATGAACAATGGAATGTAAAGCAAGCCCTGGTTTCAGATATCACCTGGGTGTCCGATGGTGTAGATCATGGTAAAGGTGTAGCCATTTCGATGCGCGATCGCAATATTCCCCGAAGAAGTTATGTAAACCGTATCATCGATATAGCCAAAAAACGCAAAGTAGAATACCAGCTCGAAGTAGAAGGCATGGGCTCCAGTGATGGTCGTGAGTTACAGGTATCACCTTATCCTTTTGACTGGTGTTTTGTCGGTGCCCCTCAACACAATCCGCATACGCCTGATGAGAAGGTACACAAGCGTGACATTAAAAGTATGATTGATCTATATACCTGGTTAATGAAGGATCTTTGAGATGCTAAAACTCAAATGTATTGTTCAGCACACGTGAAGTTATTTTACCTGTGCTGTTTACAACTTCACTGTACTTTCCTTCCTTATAGAAATAGCCTGTAACGTTTTT
>DJFR01000261.1:21869-30257 GCA_002432545.1 Flammeovirgaceae bacterium UBA5867
CACACCGTGAATATACCGATCAATGATCGAAAGCTTTGCCGTTGATACAAAAACTATATCAGGCTGAATAGCATTGGAATGATCATCCAGGTATACATCAAAAGGCGCAGTGTATACTTCTCCGATCTTTTTCTCTTCTGCAAACAAAATCATTTTTGAAGAAAGAATGGCAACCGTGCGTTGATGTACACGAACACGGGATGCAGATATATACATAGTTCCGCCTATTAATTCTGCCAGCGTTCCCTCGGGCAATGCTTTATAAACCATCATCATGATGAATGTGATTAAAACACTAATTCATAATTAAAATATAAAAGTTATTGCAAAGCCTGTTTTGTTTCCTGAATTTATTACGCAAAAACTTCAACCACCATGGCATCAACCCGCAGAGACTTCATTAAAACAGCAGCACTTACCGGCATTGCACTATCGGCACTTCCTGAATCCGTTGTATTTGCTAAAGATAAAGAACCGAAAGTCAGGCTTGGATTTATAGGTGTTGGCCTCCGCGGACAAAATCACCTCGAGCTTGCCTTACGAAGAAACGATGTTGAAGTGGTTGCCTTATGCGATGTGCAGCAACGCATGATCGACATGAGTAAAGACCTCGTAAAACAAAGCGGCAAACCAATGCCACAAATAATTCTGGAAGGTCCGCATGGTTATAAAAAACTACTCGACAATAAAGATATAGATGCTGTGATCATTGCTACTCCGTGGGAGTGGCACACGGTAATGTGCATCGATGCGATGAATGCAAAAAAATATGTTGGTTGCGAAGTTATCACCGGCATGACGATCGAGGAATGCTGGCAACTGGTACATACATCCGAGCGTACAGGCATGCCGTTGATGATGCTTGAAAATGTATGCTACCGAAGAGACGTGATGGCTGTACTAAACATGGTGCGTCAAAATATATTTGGCGAGATCGTTCACCTGCAGGGAGGTTATCAACACGATTTGCGTGAAGTAAAATTCAACAATGGTAAGCAGCCTTACGGTGGCGGTGCTGAATTTGGAGAGAAAGGATTTTCGGAAGCAAGCTGGCGCACACTTCATTCTGTAAATAGGAACGGAGATCTATACCCTACGCATGGTATAGGGCCGGTAGCCATGATGATTGATATAAACCGCGGCAATCGTTTAACGGAACTTGTATCATACTCTACTAAAGCACGCGGCCTTCATGACTATATTAAAAAAGTTGGAGGCGAGAATCATCCGAATACAAAAGTAGAATTCAAGTTAGGCGATATAGTTACTACCATGATTAAATGCGCGAATGGTGAAACTATATTATTGCAGCATGACACAAACTTACCACGTCCGTATTCTCTTGGATTCAGAGTGCAAGGCACGAACGGCATCTGGATGGATGTAAACCAATCGATCTATATAGAAGGCAAGAGTAAAAATGCTCATCAATGGGAAAGTGCAAAAGAGTGGCTTGACAAATACGATCATCCGCTGTGGAAAAAATATGGTAACGATGCTGCCGGTGCCGGCCATGGTGGCATGGACTGGTTTGTACTCAACGCATTTGTTGAAGCGGTGAAACGAAAAGTAAATACACCGCAGGATGTATACGATGCTGTAACGTGGAGTGCTATTACTCCTTTATCAGAAACATCTATTCGCCTGGGAGGAGAAACGGTAGAGATACCTGACTTTACGCAAGGCAAATGGATGTATCGTAAAAATGATTTTGCAACAAACGATACATACTAAAGCAGATGAAGGTATACTTTGCTGTGTAACCTGAAATTTCGGATGAATTAAAATTCTGAAATTCTGCTGCCAATTTCTTTTATCTTTGCGCTCCCTTAACCAAAGGGGTGTGTATGCAGATCAAAGATTTACAGTTTAAGCAGTTCATAAACAAATCGAAAATTCAGGAAAAAATCAGAACACTGTCTTCACAGATCAATGCCGATTATAAAGACAAAACACCTGTGTTTCTGCCAATACTGAATGGTTCATTTGTTTTTGCCGCCGATCTGATAAAGCATATTGAAGTGCCGTGCAAGGTGTCGTTTGTAAAGGTATCATCGTATGGCGGTGCCGTTAGTTCATCAGGTCAGTTAAAAACATTGATCGGTCTTGAAGCAAGCCTGTTTAATCAGGATGTTATCCTGGTAGAAGATATTGTTGATACCGGCCTTACGCTTCAAAAAATAATTGAAGAGCTGAAAGGTCTTGGTACAAAATCAGTTGAAGTGGTGTCGTTACTACGCAAGCAGCCGGCACGCGACAAGATGCTTACCGTAAAATATGTAGGTTTTGAAATTGATCACGAATTTGTAGTGGGGTATGGTCTTGATTACGATGGTCTGGGCCGAAACCTGAAAGAAATTTACAAGGCTATGCCGGCTGCAGAGCCTGCAACACCCGGCGAAGCTTAAAAAATCGTATACCGTGCATTTAAAAATCGAAAGATCATTCCTTATCTTCGTCAGCTTTAATAAATCTAAAACCCATCTCAATCACTAATAACCGTAAGCAGAAATGATTAACATTATTCTCTTTGGCCCTCCGGGCGCAGGCAAAGGTACCCAGAGCACCAAGATCATTGAGAAGTATTCGCTCACACACATTTCCACCGGAGATCTTTTCAGGAAACATTTGAAAGAAGGAACTCCGCTTGGCCAACTGGCTAAAGGGTATATGGATAAAGGTAATCTTGTTCCGGATCAGGTAGTGATTGACATGGTTGATGACAAGATACAAAACAGTGGTTCTACCAGTGGAACAATCTTCGATGGTTTTCCGCGCACCATTCCACAGGCAGAAGCGTTGGATAAATTGTTAGCATCGAAGCAGGCGCCTATAAAAATTTTGATCGAACTTGTTGTTCCGGAAGAAGAACTCAAGAAAAGATTGGCTGACCGCGCTACGAAAGAAAATCGCCCTGACGATGCAAAGCCTGAAGTAATTGAAAACAGAATTGCTGTTTATAAAGCTGAAACGGTTGCCGTTGCGCAGTACTATAAAGAGCATAACAAATATGCTTCAGTAATTGGTGTTGGCGATATTGAAGATATCTTCAAAAACATCTGTACTGAAATAGATAAAAGTTTACTGGTATAATTTAGATAAGCAGCAGTGTCTTCTCCCAACTTCATTGATTACGTTAAATTCTGTTCGCGCTCGGGTCATGGTGGTGCAGGATGTTTGCATTTCCATCGCGAGAAATTTGTACAGAAGGGTGGTCCTGATGGTGGTAACGGAGGACGTGGTGGTCACGTAATCCTTCGCGGAGATTCACAGCACTGGACACTGCTTCACTTAAAATACCGGAAGCACGTAATTGCCACTAATGGTAATCCGGGCGAAGAACAAGATCGCACTGGTGCCGATGGTAAGGATGAAATTATATCGGTACCACTCGGAACCGTAGCGCGTGATGCCGAGACTGGCCGCATACGCTGTGAGATTACTGAAGACGGCCAGGAATTTATACTCACTCCGGGCGGCCGTGGAGGTAAGGGTAATGCATTCTTTGCTACACCTACACATCAGGCTCCTCAACATGCTCAACCCGGTGAAGCCGGTATTGAAGAGTGGGTTATACTCGAATTAAAATTGCTGGCCGATGTTGGTCTTGTTGGTTTTCCGAATGCAGGTAAATCTACATTGCTCTCGGTTGTTTCTGCAGCCAAACCTAAAATTGCAGATTATCCTTTTACTACATTGACGCCTAACCTGGGCGTTGTACAATATAGAGATGATCGCTCTTTTGTAGTGGCAGATATACCCGGAATTATTGAAGGTGCTGCTGAAGGGAGAGGACTGGGTATCCGCTTCCTCCGTCACATTGAGCGTAATTCGTTATTACTCTTTCTCGTTCCGGCAGACTCGCGTGACATTAAAACCGAGTATGACATTTTGTTGAACGAGTTGCGTAAGTACAATCCTGAACTTCTTGATAAAAAAAGATTGCTCGCTATCTCCAAGTCAGACATGCTGGATGAAGAATTGAAGACGGAGATAAGACGCGAACTTCCTACCGATCTTCCTACGATCTTTATTTCGTCTATCACACAACAAGGTATAGTAGAATTAAAAGATCTTATCTGGAGACATCTTCACTAATTGGTAGCTGTATTTTTTTAGTACAGCTACGATCGTGATTGAAATCATTTTGAGTCCCTCCTTCCCCAATCTCAAAATGTCAGTTTGGCATTAAAATACCTTTGGCAAAATTGTTGACATTTGCGCTTTAATTAATTTTTAAAGGCCGTTATCATGGGAAATCAAGCAGAAGAAAAAGATATGAATCAAAACGAAGAGATAGTTTCAGAAAACACCGCAGAAGTCGCTGACAATCTGCCTGAATCTTCAGCAGAAGACACCAAAAATGCAAAAGAAGAACAAGGCGATGTAGCAAAACTTCAAGGTGAACTGGCTGAACAAAAGGATAAATACATTCGCCTGTATTCTGAGTTTGACAATTTCAGACGCAGAACAGCGAAGGAAAAACTTGAGATGATTCAATCTGCCAACGAGCAATTGCTGAAAGCACTGTTGCCCGTGATTGATGATTTTGAAAGAGCAGAGAAATCTTTTAAAGACAAAGATTCAAAAGAGCTGGAAGGCTTCTTTTTGATTTACAATAAATTCAAAAAAACACTCGATCAGCACGGAGTAAAAACAATGGAAGCAGGCACAGGTTCAGAATTCAACCCTGATCTGCACGAAGCCATTACCCAAATACCAGCTCCTGATGAAAAGCTGAAAGGCAAGATCGTAGATGTTGTAGAAAAAGGATATTTACTGAACGAAAAAGTGATTCGGTTTGCAAAGGTGGTTGTAGGCAGCTAATGCGTAGACCCATCAGCGTTTATCAAAACACTTTTAATATATACTAACACATGTCTACCAAAAGAGATTACTACGAAATACTGGGCGTAAGCAAGGGAGCTACACAAGAGGAGATTAAGAAAGCTTATCGGAAAGTAGCTATCCAATTTCACCCGGATAAAAACCAGGGTGATAAGGAAGCGGAAGAAAAATTCAAGGAAGCTGCCGAAGCCTATGAAGTATTGAGTGACGCGGACAAACGCGCCAAGTACGATCGCTTTGGACATTCCATGCCGGGCAATGGAGGTGGCTACGGTGGTCATAACATGAACATGGAAGACATCTTCAGTCAGTTTGGAGATATCTTCGGTGGTGGCGGAAGTCCTTTTGATAGCTTCTTCGGTGGTGGCGCCACTTCGGGTGGTAGACGCCAGCGTAAAGGCACAAACCTGCGCATCAAACTGAAATTATCACTGGATGAAATTGCCAACGGTGTTGAAAAGAAAATCAAAGTAAATCGCCTCGTTCGCGCAGAGGGTGTAACATTCAAAACTTGTACGGTCTGCCATGGCTCAGGTCAGATCAAGAAAGTTGTTAACACTATGCTGGGCCAGATGGTATCAGCAACAACGTGCTCTAATTGTGACGGCTCAGGACAAATCATAGATAAGCGTCCTGCCGGTGTTGACAGCTCCGGTCTGGTTTCAAAAGAAGAAATCCTGAATGTAAAAATACCGGCTGGTGTTGGCGATGGCATGCAGCTCGCTATGTCAGGTAAAGGCAATGAGGCTCCGGGCGGTGTGGCGGGTGACCTGCTCATCGTAATAGAAGAACAGGAAGACAAGCACCTGAAACGTGATGGCAATAACCTGATTTACGAATTGTACATCAGCATTATTGATGCTGCATTGGGTACTTCCGTAGAAGTTCCCTCTGTGAGTGGTAAAGTAAAAATAAAGATAGAACCCGGCACGCAAAGCGGTAAAATCCTGAGATTGCGCGGAAAAGGCCTGAAAGACATCAATGGATACGAAACTGGCGACCAGCTGATTTACGTAAACGTGTGGACTCCTAAAAAACTGACATCAGAAGAAAAAGCAAAATTGGAGAGTTTGCGTGACTCCACTAATTTCCAACCTCACCCAGATGGAAGCGAAAAAGGCTTTTTTGAGCGAATGAAAGAGTATTTTAATTAGAAAATATCCATCCTTTTATATGTGAACCCCGTTTTAACTAAAAATTAAAGCGGGGTTTTTGCTTTAATTTAACGTTTAACCTTACACCATGTAACCTACGGACAGTGAGGCCGTAATTATTCAGCATGCATAAGAAGATTTGGTTAACATGTTGCGGAATTGCACTGACGGTGGCGGTATGCGGGCAGATTAAGAAGCAATTTACTGTAGAAGACACCCAATCGTGCGAAAATATCAAGCTTAGCTTAAAAGCTAACAGTGGTAATTGCTATATCAAACCGAGCCAGAATCCGGAAATATTAAATGTTTTCAGTAACCAGACGGAAACGGCTTACGCTCATAATTTCAGAAAAGAAGTAAAAGGCAAGACCTGCGAAGTACAACTCAACCTGGAAGAAAACCAGACGGAGAGTTTAGGTCAATCTATATCGGCTAACTTTTTTGGTGCTGCAGAAAAAACTTCCGGAGATAAACTTTGGAAAATGTATCTCACGGACATGAAGCCTTATTTCCTTGAATTGAATTACGGTGTGGGCAATGCTAACGTAGACCTTTCTGGTTTAGCAATCAAAAAATTAAAGATTAACTCCGGCAGCGCCAATGTCAATGTTGGTTATGCTTCTTCCCTGGAGAACCAGATCGACATGGATACTTTTTTTGTTAAAGTTGATTTGGGATCTGTTAATGTTAAAAATTTAAACCTGTCGCGCACCCGCGTAGTAATGGCCGATGTAGGTTTTGGTAACATGACCCTCGATTTCAGTCATAAGCCGCTGGTAAAAAACAAAGTGAAAGGAAGTGTTGGTGCAGGCAATCTTATCATCATCCTTCCCAACAAAGAAACTCCCGTGCTGGTGAAGATCCATGACTCTTGGTTATGTAGTGTAAAAGTGCCTGCAAGCCTCACCAAGATCAGCGATGATACTTTTGCCAATGCAGCCTATAGCAAAGACGCCAAGAATGCCATGACATTCGATCTGGATGTTTCTATGGGTAACATTATCTTCAAAGAAAGTCAGCCATAGTTGGCAGCGCGTACACTGCCACTCTTCAAGTTTTTTACGTTTTCATTTCCGGTTCAGTAATTCTTTCACGAGTATTGATACTAACACATCAGTATTAACACTCAACCTACGTGGAAGCATTAACTGCCAGCAATGTAACAAAGCGCTATACCAATCATATAGCGCTTGATGGCGTGAGTCTTACCATTCCGAAGCAAACCATTTTTGGATTGCTCGGCCCTAACGGAGCCGGTAAAACCACACTCATCCGCATCATCAATCAAATTATTACTGCCGACAGCGGAGAGATTTCGATCTTCGGAGAGAAACTCAACGCGAAGCATATTGGCACCATCGGCTACCTGCCCGAAGAAAGAGGTCTTTATAAAAAACTAAAAGTTGGCGAACAGCTTACTTACTTCGCCCAGTTAAAAGGTCTTGGCAAAAAAGAAGCTGTTGACAAAAGTAAAGCGTGGATCAAAAAATTTGAGATCACCGACTGGTGGAATAAGAAAGTAGAAGACCTGAGCAAGGGTATGGCTCAGAAGATCCAGTTTATCAGCACCGTGATGCATGAACCCAAACTCATCATTCTCGATGAACCGTTCTCTGGTTTTGACCCGGTAAATGCACAACTCATCACCCGCGAGATACTCGAATTGAAAGAGCGGGGATGTACTATAATTTTTTCTACACACCGTATGGAAACCGTAGAAGATCTCTGCGACCACATCGCGTTGATAAACAAATCGAAAAAAATTCTCGAAGGCTCCAAGAAACAAGTAAAGGCAACGTATCGCACCGGTACATTCGCTGTAGAACATGTAGGAGCATTTAATGTACCTGCGAAATATGAATTGCTGGAACAGAAGAACCTCGAAGACACCTACTTCAGATCTTTAATAAAGGTAAACGAAAACACAAGTCCCAATCAACTTATACGCGATCTCACCGAAGTTACCGAGGTGCACAGCTTCGTTGAAAAAGTACCCACTATGAGCGAAATATTTATAACGTTAGTTAAAGGAGGTTCCGATGAATAAGATATGGCTGATCACACAACGCGAGTTTCTGAATCGCGTTCAGAAAAAATCGTTTCTCATTGCTACCATCCTCATCCCTCTCATCTTTCCTGCCATTATTGGTTTGCTGGTATATATCGCCAAAGAACAGGACAAGCATGCTGAAAAAGAAGTAGTACACTATATCGATGAGTCTGCATTGTTCACTCCGGATTCTTCGAAATTTATATTCAAAAAATTCACGGGGCCGCTGGAAGATGCCAAGACCGCATATCGCGCCACCGATGATTTCGGATTGCTATATATACCGAAACTAAATATAGCGGACCCAAAAGGCATTGTACTCTATACAAAGATATC
>DJFR01000123.1:0-18434 GCA_002432545.1 Flammeovirgaceae bacterium UBA5867
TCACCGGCTGATGCCTGCAACATCGGGAACGTATTGTTCAGAATGTCACTCAGCGGAGGCCGCACCAAAAATTCAAATGTATACCGGTTCTTCGATGAATCTGCCGTATAGCTTTTGTCCAATACTTTTGTTCTCTTAAAATTACCGGTAACCGCGAGGTAGTTACTTTCATCACCAAGCGAATCAATTACATGCTTGTAGGTAACAAGTTCTTTCTTCAGATCAGCATTTCGTTTTTCTTCGTTCTGAGCAATATTCCATTGAAGATACTTTGTCCAGGTAAGCGATTCTTCATGATACGCCATTCTGTAAAAACCAATAACCGGCAAAACCGAAACCACTGCAAGCCATAAGAAAATCATAACGAAGTATAACTTTTGCTGATGATGACGAACAAAATCGCTCGCTGCGATCTTTCGCATACCACCTATAAAATAACCACCCAGCAGTACAGCTATGAAAAGCAATTGTATCCACCCGGCAATACAATAACTATCCGCGAACGGTGCTATAAAGAAATTAATCAATGCCATGAGAAGAACACTAAGCACCACGAACGAGTGCCGAATTATTTTAGCATCAGCATCTTTCTTCAAAATGTTCTCTCGTTCAAAGAGTAAATATTGAAATACGAGTATATATAAAGGCAACACTAAAAAACCAAATGTAAAGGATGCATTGTGGTTTATGCAGAGAAAAACAACCAGCACGAGCGTGAGCAGGGTTAGTGACAAAATCGAGCGGATATACTTCTCGCGCATCTCTTCGCATAATTCCTTTGATTGTTCTTCATTCATCTTGCGCGGACGCAGCCAGCTCAAATAGAAACGTCTTATCTTCAGCTTTGTAGGGCGATATACACTTACAAATTGTAACACCAGTTGTATACCAATAAGCGCGAACATCAGGAACATGAGCATAAATGCATAGCCCATAGTAAGTACTAACGGAGATTTATAGTAATCAAGATCATAGAACGTAACCAGGTATAGCGGCAGGTTATCCAACGGCTGGATATACATCTGGTGCATACGGTGGTTATACGGTGCATCCAACCCGATCTTCATTCGTCCCGCTATGGCAGCACGCATTTTTTCATCATGCTCGGTTTCCTCGAAGAAGTTCTCCTGCATGTTGCGCTGCCTGTCGGAATGAAACCATACATCGCCATTACCACTAATTATACAATAACCAAAACCGGGAGGAAGAAGCGGGGCCATGATTGAATGCAGTTTAGTTGATACTGCCAGTACACGTGCAGGACTTTCTTTTACAGGTATACCAAAACCTGCTGCATTGCGGCCGCTCCTGAATGATCGTATTGATTGCAGCGAAAACTTTCGCGTTGCATCTTTACCCGGAAGAGTCCATACATCTCCGCTCTTTGCTTTTATAAAATACTCGCGCGTGCCGAGATTAAAACTATTGACAGATTGTGTTGCCAGGGTAAAAAGCTGATCGCCCTGCGCATCGAGCCACATCACCTGGTTGGTAAAAGGATAACGGAAATTTTTATTCAGCTTTACCGTATCGATTCTACTTTCCAGAACCTCCTGTGGTTTATTTTTCAGTTTAATGGCGTATGCATCGCTGGTAAAAAAGTTTTCGTAAGCAACCACCTTATTACCATCTGGGATCACAGCTTTAGCCTGTATAGAATTCAGCTGCGTATATATATAGTTTAATTCGTCCAGTAATCGTCCTTTAACGGTATTGGACAAGCTCATCAGATCATCGCGCACAACGCCTTTGTGACTAAAGTAATGATTGCCAGCCACGAGTATAAGTACAATAACAGCGGTACCAACAATAATCGAGAAGCCTGTGAACCATACATTGATAATACGAAGCCGCTCCACCGCATTCATGACAACCAGTTTGAGTATCGGCATGGAAAGCAAAACAAACAACAACACCAGAATGGCAATGCTGATGGTATAGGTATCCACTTCGTGAATCTTGCGATTGAACGTTGACCCCTTTACAGCGCCACACAAAACCCATGATTCATTGTTTGATATTTGTATTCTGCTGGTGAACAATTTGTATGGTATACCGAAGAGATGAACATCAATTACCGGTGTACTCTCCAAACCATTGTCGACACTAAAGAGACTGTCGCGCGTCTTTATCTCGATACGGTTATAGAATGTCTGATACGCTATACCGAACAGACTATCCGATGCTGCCGGATTTTTTGATTTGATAATTCTGACCAGGAAAAAATCATCGAAGCAGGAAGACTGCGGCATCGCCTTCGCCAGAAATTCTGCCGCGGATGTTCTTACAACACAATCATCTCTTGTTCGCTCCTGAAAGTAAATCCAATTCAAGTCTTCCGCGGAATGCGACACATTCGTGAGAGGAACACAATGCAGGTCTTGTGCTTTTAAAAGTTGACGAAGCTGAGCACTGTCAGCAGAATTTTTCTTCAGGCGTGATTTATCCGGAAATATACTCTTGTAGTTTCGGATGGTCACTTCGTAGTATTTCATCATCTCGACAGAATTATCACCAATGCGTTTCAGCATCCTGTAATTCTGTGCTACAACATCTGCTCTTCTGTCGCCAACATACACGAGCAGGTAATATGCAAACGCTAATCCTACAATAATTATCGTACCGATAACTATCCAGAATTTTTTTGTTAAGCCAGGCAATTTCATAAAAAGCCGGTTATCAATTAAAAGCCAACATCTTTCATCCCGCTATATATATATAGCGGGATTGTTCGTTCAACCTGCTGCCCGGATTGACAAGATCAGCGCAGCAGGAACATTTTGCTGTGTCTTAAAAATTTCGTTTAAAAAATTCCATGGCATTAATATTCATCACACGGCTTACAATTTCTTCCGGATCGGTGTTATTCCCTACCGGTAAATTTTTGCCGTTACCCTGCATAAAGTTATACGCGTGCTTCAGCAGGTAATCGTCCATGAACTGCAGGTCTTCGTGTGTCCAGTAACCATTTAACGGATCGATGATGCCATCATAATCAGAACCAATCGCGGCAAGTCCCCACGGAGATATACCGGCTGCTGAAAGTACATAGGCTATATGTTCGAGTTGATTCCAGACCAGTTTAGACCGGTGGTAAAGAATTTTTCTGCGATCAACATGTCCGCGGGCTTGAGCCAATGCTTCTTTGCTGCCCACTCTTCGCTCATCCATTTGCAAACCAAATATACCACCGCTGCGCGCGATGCGTACCAATTCATCGTCAAAGAAATTGATAGAGCCGGAGTTCATACATGCACCCGTAGGGCGTACCGCTATATAGTTATTATCGTACGCCTTCAAACCATTGGCTGCACCGTGGCTCACCACAATCGGAACGGGATCTTTATCAAACTCTTTATCAAGCCATGCATAATATTCTCTGCGTGCTACCGGGCTCATGTGTTTTACATCCAGCAGTATACGCGCGCCATTCTTTTTAGACAAAAGACATTTTGCTATTTCAAATCCCAGCGGTGTAAAACCAGTATCCAGTTTATAGCTTTGATCGAGTACGCGTGCCATAATACCGGTTAAGCTGCGTGCATGTCCGCACAGTTCATTATAAAAATGATGCGCAAACGTGATGAAGAACGGAGGAAACTCCCATTGCTTTTTCATGTGCTCGATGTTCTTCAGAATCTCGCCACGATCAGCCGGTTTTTGTTCAGGACTCAGACCGCAGTTAAACACATGTGCTCCTTCTATACTCAGAATGATGGCGATGGTAGGTATAGCATCATCTGCGGTTTGCAACACCTCTTCCAGTTGCATATAGTTACGCACCAATCTATAGCGAACCGGTTTGCCGTCTACCATTACCGTTGTATCGTGAAGCTGGCGGTAAAAATTATACTCATTCTGAAGATCCGTAAAATAGTCTGGCATCTTCTGCAAAAAATCGACACGTTCATCGCCTAAACCGGTAGCCAGGTTTAGCGTGGCATCAGAAAGCTGGCCGCTGCCAAGTCTGTTTTTTACAAAACCCTTTTCCAATGGATAGAGTGATGCTGTCATTACTTTAACACTCCCATATAGCGCAGACGAAAGATCGGCCTGTCTGAACTTGGTAAGACCTGTTACATAGTTGAGAAGTTTATCTTTCAGCAAGGGTTGATCGTAATGCCAGATGCTCGTTATATCAGCAGGGTTTGAACTATTGGTGCCGGTTGAAGAAGAATCTTTAAAACTTCTGCCATACGGTTTCATGGCGGGGTGGCAGTGCAGGTCTACAATAAAATTATTCATAACAAAAATACGGTTAGGTACAGATCATTAAAGGGTAGCAGAATTATACTATATATACTTTACATAAACGTTGTATTACGATCGCGTTTCCTGCTCAGGTTCCACCTTTGTTGCTGCCGGCTTTTTACCAACGCTGCGCAGGTTTACCAGTTTGTTGAGCATATCGAACCAGAACGGGGCACCGAGTGAAACAGCAAGTGCCGTAAACATCAGTCCGAGAATTTTGATGATCCAGTTTTGCGTTTCGTTCTTCCAGCCCAGTGGTAATTTTGTAGCATCCAGTTCAGCTTTAAGAGATTTGAGCTGTGCTACATTTTGGTTGATGTTATCGATCGCCTCATCTGCGTTTTGCCAGGGGCGCAATGTATCCTGTTCGGCTTGTTTGATTTTATTTACGACTTCTCTATAGGTAGAATCGTGCGCGATTTGTTCAGCACGATCGGCCAGACTCTGGCGTACTGCCGGATTTTCATAGAGATATCGGGCAAGCTCAATCGTGTCAGCATTCAGCAAACCGGTAAGCACTATAGATATACAGAGAATTATAGTCTGTGTCTTTTTCTTATAGGTGCCTGATACGCGCTCCATAGCCTGATCGAACCATGCCTGAACCTGCTGACGTACCCGTGTTACTTCCCCCGATGCTTCGGCTATAGATTGCAGCAGTGAGCGCTTAAAGTCATCGTCAAGCAAATCGGTTGCTGTTATAGCCTGACGCAACGAATCGATGGTATAGGGTTTATCGCCAAATTGGCGATGGTGAATAATATCCAGCAGCACGCGTGCAAATTTATCGGAAGGTATATAGGCAGCCATGCGGCCTTTTGCGGTGAGTCCATCAATAAGTTTATGCTTTAATATAGCCTCCCCTATATTTCCTTTGCTGAAAGTATCAAGAATCCATTGATTCAATACTTTCGGGCGAAGTCGCAGAATACTGGAGATGATCTCCTGCACAGCCGAGCACGCCAGACTCAAAAGAAAGTAAATGAAAATTAATCCGATAACGAGGTCAAGTATAGCAAAGAGCGACATACACTATTGATTTAAAATTTCGAGCAGGTATACCCGCGTAGGTTCATCAAATATACCATCTACGCGCAAACCAAAGCGTGTAGTCTGCAACGATTTAACAGCAGCTTCAGTCTTTTTACCGAACTCCCCATCAGAAGTACCACAGTCGAAGCCTGCAAGCTTCAATGCATCCTGTAAATTCTTAACAGCATTGCCGGTATTTCCCACACGAAGCACTGCATCGGGTAAAATGATGGTGGCTGATGGTGCAAGTCGTCTGAAACCTAATATAGTATTTACCGGGAAAGCCGATATAGACACCTGGTTGCCCTGGTTACCACCTAAACAATATACCCGTAAACCATCTTTCGAAAAGCCAAAGAAAAAACCCACGTGGCCTTTCCACGACTCGGGTTTCTCGCGCCAGAATACTACGACATCACCTGGCTCTGGACTATCTATACGCTGACCGGCAAACAACCACGAGCGGGCATCTGCTTTACCGGTTCCTTTAAGATTTACTTTTTTAGCACACCAGTTTACAAAGATGCTGCACCACGGTGTTTCATCATCGTTGATCCAGTTGAAACCTGACTCGTGGGCATAGCGCACAATGGCGGCATTATCATCTGCACCCGGCACTTCCTTTTGGCCGAGCTCTGCTATAGCAGTTTTAATGAGGGTATCCATAAATTGAGATTGAGCGGTATATATCGTTATCGGTTAACTGTTATCCGTTAATCGTGCGGGTAAATCTGTAGTAAAGGAAATATATAGCGATGCTGGTATTACAGAATATAAATAACGAACAGACAAACAGTAATGCAAAACAGATCAGCCTGGTAGCTGCACGAAGGATGACGAAAAAAAACGATGGGCCTTACAAAATCTGTGTGATGCGATCAGGTTTGCAAGCGAAGGGTATGATGTGTTGAATAATGTTTCATAGCGGTAGAGGGTTTATTTTTTAAGTACTAACAGTTCAACGAGTGTGGGGTGGAATTCAAAATGCTCGTTATTTTTTGCACACATAGTAACCGGATACGCGGAGCTGATTGAAGTATACCAAGCTACGCAACTTTTTGCCCGTTATCAACAGGTTCCGGAAAAATTAAAACCAAATTGGCTTGTATCTGTTAACTTGCCATAACAATCAGCATTCACCATGATCCGAATATTTTGTGTGGCTATAGCTTTCGCCACCACGCTTACTATGCAAGCACAATCGCTAAAGGTAATGACATACAACATCCGGCTCGATCACAGTTCTGATGGTGTTAATCAATGGCCGAAGCGAACCGACAAAGTATATGCGCTTATCCGCAAATATGATCCGGATATTCTGGGTATACAGGAAGCACTGCATCATCAGTTGCAGGATCTTCTCAAAAATCTTCCGGAATATACTTCGGTTGGTGTCGGGCGCGATGATGGAAAAACAAAAGGAGAATATTCGGCTATACTTTTCAAGAAAGATCGCTTTGCTGTTCAGCAACAAAATACGTTCTGGCTTTCGCAGACACCCGAGGTAGCCGGAAGCAAAAGCTGGGATGCCGCCATTACACGTATAGCCACGTGGGCTTCACTGCGCGATCTGCCTACGAAAAAAGAATTCATCATTGTGAATACGCACTTCGACCACATTGGCGCTGTAGCACGCGAAAAAAGTGCTGCGCTGATCAAAGAAAAAATAGCAGCTGTACACCAGCAACTCCCGGTTATTATTACGGGTGATTTTAACAGCGAGCCAACGGACGCTCCCTACCTGACGATGCTGAATGGGGAAGCGTTAAAATTATTTAATTCCCGTCCCGGCAGCGAGTCGCAGGGAACATTCTGCACATTTGCTGTTAATGCTGCGCCCTGCAAGGTGATTGATTATATTTTTTATACTGCGGAACTGACACCTAAAAATTACCAGGTAATCACCGATCACCATGGCGCATATTATCCTTCCGATCATTTGCCGGTGATGTGTACATTTCTGTGGTCAGAATAAAAATACCTGCCATACCGAAATCGCGAAAGACCGGTAAGTAATCCAAAAAAACTGGAACGATTTTTTATGTGTTCCACATGATAAAATTTCAAACTGTCGATTCAATACCTATATTACTTCCACCGTTAGTCTTTTTTTGTATCCTTCTATTTTCAATGTCTGCATGAGGCTGTTTGCGCTGTTCGTTTTGATCCTGACCACATACACAACGCTATGGGCACAGACGGATACTACCCGCAGAAAAATTCTGGACAACAGGCTTTCCAAGGAAGTGATCAAAACAATTTCGAGAAAGTCCAGCCCCGACTCCGCGATTAATGTAAAAAGTGAAGCGCCTTTTCTTCCGTATGAAGGCAAGATCATCCGGCATATTGTTATTAACCACATCGGGTTTGAACGAACGATGTACGACTCATCACGCAGGTTCCGCAACCAGATTACTAAAATTGCCGATGCGTTACACTATACCACGCGCGAAAGTGTTATCCGCGATAATCTTTTTATTCGTGAGAACCGCCCGCTCAATCCATACCGCGTAGCCGATAATGAACGTTACCTTCGCGATCTTGATTTTATACTCGACTCTAAAATCATTGTGCATCGCATTAAGAATTCGCCTGATTCGGTTGATATTGAAATTGTAACGCGAGATGTATTCAGTCTGGGTGGACGTGTATCGGCTGGCGGCCTCACCGATTACCGCGTTGGCTTGTACGATGCCAACCTGTTTGGTATGGGACAGCGCGTGCAAACTGATTTTGGTTTTGAAAGCGGACGATCGCCCTCGGTAGGCTTTGATATATTTTACAGGAAGTCAAGTCTTGGTGGTACACTGATCAATGCATCGGGAGGCTATACGCAATTGGACAACGCGCGAAGTTTAGGGGAGGAGAATGAGTATGCATACTTTATTCGGTTAGAGCGACCGCTGGTGTCACCCTACTCACGACTTGCAGGAGGATTGGAAGTAAGTCGTAACTGGTCGCGCAATGTTTTTCAAACAGTNNTATAACTTCAGTATTGGCAACCTGGCGCGAAACCGCGATCGCCATTTTGCAGCGATCCGTTATTACAGGCAACATTATTCACTTCAACCTACACAACCCGGAGAAACGCTTAACCCGCTTTACAACGATGAAAAATTTGTATTGGGGGAGATGACCTTCTATAATCAAAACTTCTACAAAACAAGGTATATATACGGCTTTGGCCGAACGGAAGACGTGCCCTATGGTAAAACAGTAACGCTCACCACGGGCTGGTCTAAAGCCATGGGACAAAAGCGAATGTATGCGGGTACTACCGTGTTGAAAGGATTTGCAAACAAGAATGGAAGTTTTTCAACTATCGAAGCTGGTATAGGTACATTCTTTAAGCGTAAGAAAACTTCGGATACCTTCTACTATATACGCGGTACACACTATAGCAAACTTTATGAATACAGGCGAGTAAAACTTCGTCACCTGGTGCAGGGTGGCTATGCACAGGCACAGCAGGTAATAGCACGTGAGTTACTTACGCTGAATGATGAACTCACCGGTTTTTCTCCGGATAGTCTTTATGGCACCAAGCGGCTATACCTGCGTTTTGAATCAACACTCTTTACAAACCTGAAATTTGCCGGATTCCGGTTTGCTCCTTTTATGTCGCTTGAAAATGCTTTTCTGAAAAATTACCATTCAGAAAAAATACTGGGTAATTTCTATTGGGGAACTACGGGTGGTATACGCATACGCAACGAGAACCTTATCTTCGGCACGATTGAGCTGCGCGCGTTCTACTTCCCTACCGCTGTCGATGGTGTCGATCACTTCAGTTTCAAAGTGTCTACCAATGTACGGTTGAAATATAGCGGGCGATTTGTCAACCCGCCTTCGTTTGTCCGGTATAATTAGCTATATATACTTGCTGATATATGTACTACAGCAGAAGAACAAAAGCCAATCCTGCGAAATCACCTTTCTTGAAAGTTTCTTCATCGGTATAGGTATTATCACCTTTACCTTCCTGTTTCATATAGTGCAGGCTGAGCTTACAACTCTTTTTGTTCAGGTACCAGTTTATACCAACATCATACATTCTGTCTTCGCCTGAAAATTGTGCACCCGGATCTCCCTCGAACATCGATACCATAAAGCACGGCTCCAGAAATATTTTATCTTTCACAATAATGTTATAGCCTGCACGAACGTGGCCGGCCTTCATGTTATAGATCTGCCCTTCGGTGTGGCGCTCCATATACATCCACTCGCCATCAATGTTCCAGTTGTTATAATTACACAGCATATCAAAACCTCCGGCATAGTTGGAAGTAAACATATCGGTTTTACTTTGCATGGAGCTGTTCAAACCCACGGTAATACCTTTGCGTTTGCTATAGTAATTGTTGGCATCGTAGTTAATAGCATAGCCTTTTCGCTCGGTATCGCCTACGGTAAACGTAATTCTGTCTACTACCAACGGACTCCAGTAACGCCCTGATGTTTCTGTAAATTCTTCTGATGTTGTGTTGTTGTTGAATATACCTACGTTATACTCGATCGTAACGCGATGTTTATTGGTAAGGCCGCCTAAATTTACTCCCGTAGCGCGCCCGTAACCTTTGCCTGTTATGTGCTGGCGGATATAGCCTTGTGTTGGCGCTTTATCAAACGAGTTTACAAGCAAGTCGCCCGTAACACACTCGCGACTTATCTGCGGGTGAAAATAACCAACCGTTACAGACGCGAGATCACTTTTACTAATACGCCACGTTGCATATACATCAAGTATACCCAGCTGGCCGGTGTTGGTGGAGCCACGCACACCGCTAAAACGATCTTTACCCATATTGTCATACTGAATCGTTACAGCATAACTAAGTTTTTTATAAGGCTTTCCCTTGAAACCGATGCGGGCTCTGCGTACCATAAAATTAAGCCGGTCTTGCATGGCTTCCATCGGCCCGCCATCCACAAGCTGCGCCTTTTCACCCATGGTATAAGTGCTCCAGAACTGAAGACTTGCCACAGGCTGCACATACTTAAAAAGGCTATCGGTTTTGATCCAGTAATTTTCCTGTGCGCTAACCCATGCTGGCGCCAATATCATCAGCAGTATATATATCTTTTTCATCGTTATTATACTGCTTGTCTGGTGTATGAATCCATATAGTCGTCATTAGCGGGTTCGTCTTTACCAAAAGATATAGTCTTACCATGCTTGAGCATTTCGTTTTCGCGTTCAAGCTCAACCTGGCGTCTGCGCATCTGCTCTTGTGTTGCCTGAAGTTCTTCCTGGTTCTGACGTAATTCTTCTTCCTGCGCTTTCAGCTCTTCCGACATCTGCTGGCTTTGTGAAAGCAGGCGTTTGGTGCGTTCATTTATCTGCACGGTTGATATCGTGCTGGCTATACTCTCGGCTACTTTTTCAACAAAACGTACTTCGTGTTCTTTCATCTTGCCAAAAGAAGCCATCTCGATTACACCGTATACTTCTTCATTGTGAATAAGCGGTACGATCAGAATTGTTTCCGGTAATGCAGCGCCTAAACCTGAAGTTATTGAAATATAGTCACGCGGAATTTCCTGCAGGTGAATGGTAGCTTTCTCCAGCACACATTGTCCTACAAGCCCTTCGCCTATTTGTACTTTTTTATCGACATACTTTTTGCGGTCGTATGCATAAGTAGCCATCTGCTCCAGGTATGTATCGCCATGCTTATCGCCTTCAGCCATCATGAACAATGCTCCCTGGTTGGCATTGAGATATTTAATGAGTGACTTCACAATTTCATGCGTGAGTTCTTTTGTATCCGAACTGTTTCTGCGAAGCACTTCGCCCAAATGCGCCATACCTTCGTTAACCCAGTCACGTATACTTTTTTCATCGGCAGCCTTTTTCAGATTGTTGCGCATGTCGAGTAATTCGTTACCGAGTATATCTGCTTCGCTGAGCGGCTCAAAAGACTGCGCCAAATTACCACGACCAATTTCCTTGGCGAAAGAAGTATAGCTGCGCAGGCCGTTTACCAGGCCGTTAAGCGATACGATCATATCCCCTACCTCATCTTTGCGTCTTGTTTTTGTCTCATCGGCTTGTTCACCACGGGCAAGCTGTTTCAGCTTTTCTTTAATGGTGATGATCGCCCGCGTAAGTTTTGTGCTGAAGTAATACGATATCGATAAACCTATAGCCAGAACCAGTATGGTAATAAGAATGATTGCACCAACCACTTGTCCGATTTGCTCGGCAGCCGCTTCCTGTTTGGCAGCAACAGCGTGTTCAATCTGGTCGGTATACATACCTGTTGAAATAATCCAGCCCAGTGGAGCATACAAGCGTGAGTATGATATTTTATTCTCCACCAGGTCTGTACCCGGTTTCTTCATGGTATACTCTACATAGCCTTCGCCTTTTGCATTACACAATTCCGAACGCAACTGGTATATATTCTTGCTGGTATATTTTTCCACGTTATACTTGGCATCGCTCAGTGTAACGCCTGCGAGATCTTTTTTCTCAGCGTGCATCAGCATGGTAGGGTGAGGCAGCTTGTTATCGGTTACCCAGAAATAGCCTTCACCTTTATCAAAGCGAATGTCTGAAAGCATTCTCAGGCTCTTGCCGAGCATCTTCTTTTCAACGGCACCTTTTGAGACCAGTGTATCTGCTGCTATGATCTTCAACGAATCCTGAAGATGCTTGTAATTAACATCAACAACACCGTATCCTATATCGGTTATGTGCTTAACGTATAGCTTTAGCTTGTCCATTTCGTCTACACGAAAGGATTCAATATCAGCAGTGGCTTTCGATCTGATCTTGTAGATCGCCACTGAACTGATCAGTACAGAAGGCAGCAGCAGCGAAAGGCTGATGAGAAGGGTGATTTGTTGTTTTAATTTCATGGGGTCTACAGATAAAGTGTTGCAAGATTACCACGCTTCCTGTAGGTGTCTCACTATGAATGAGCAGGTGGGAAATGTTTTGAGTAAGTGGAAAGCGTAACTTGTTGTCTGAAAAGCAAAAAGCCCTCATACGAGGGCTTTTCATTACGTGCGTTTCAATACACTTATTCGGATCGAAGCGAGCTTGCCGGGTTTACTGTAGCTGCCCGGAATGACCTATAGCCTACCGTAACGATTGCAATGAGAAAGGTAATGCCGAGTGTAAGCGCAAACACCTGCGGACCTACAGCAATTTTATAGGCAAATTCATCTAAAAACTTACCCATAAAAAACCATCCGACCGGTGCTGCGAGTATAAAACCTAACAGAATAAGCTTCAGATATTCTTTCGAGAACATCATGATTATACTTTCTACCGAAGCCCCCAGAACTTTGCGTACACCAATCTCTTTTGTCTTCTGGTTTGCCATGAATGTTGCCAATCCAAATAAACCCAGACAGCCTATAAATATAGCCATGCCGGTAAACACACTTAACAATATAGACATGCGCTGTTCGCCTTCATAGAACTCGCGGATATTTTCATCCAGAAATTCATATTCAAACAGATGCTCCGGATATGCAGCTTCCCATTTTGTTTTTAACTGAGCGATTATATTCTGTGCTTCGCTCATATTTACTTTCATTGCTAAATTTTCAAAACCACCTATGCGGTTAAAAAGTACTGTGGCTTCGATCGGTGAACGCAATGACATCGTATGAAAGTCTTTTACTACACCCACCACCGGATAATCTTTACCCCACACATGTATTACCTTGCCCATGATATCAACCGGATTTGCGAAACCTGCTATATGCGCGAGTTTTTCATTTACGATGAAACCCGTTGCAGTATCAAGGTCAGCTAAATTTTGCCCTTCCAGCAATTGTAATTTATATAGATCTAAATAGTTACCATCAACCTGTTTTACCTGCGTGGAGTATTCGTCATCACTGCTCTGCAGATGGAAGTTGGTACCCGATACGCTGCCTGACGAAGGTGGTGCGCTTGAAAGACTTGCCAGTTCAACACCCGGTATACGTGCCATCTCTTCGCGCAGGGTTCGCATTTTGCTGGACGCACCTGTGGTAGCAGAAGGCTTTTCTTTTTCAGGTATAGGTACCATCAGGATAGCATCTTTTGCAAAACCAAGATCTTTATTCTGATAGTACTTCATCTGCCCAACGATAACAATGGTGCCTATGATGAGAAGTTGTGATATAAAGAACTGGGTTACCACCAAACCTTTACGCAATACATAGCCCGAAGAATTACGATTATTGATGAGATTTTTCAAAGCCTGTGTTGGCTTAAAGCCGGAAACTACAAATGCAGGATATAGGCCCGAGAAGACCGACACTACTACTGTAACAGATACTATATATACCCATAGTGCAGTATCGGTTGCAAAATTCAGCGCGAGCTTCATTTCCATAAAGGGATTGATGAATGTTAATGCAAGCTCGGTAAGCGCCAGTGACAGCAGAACAGCAACAACTGTAACAAGTGTAGTTTCTCCTAAAAACTGAAGTATCAACTGGCCGCGCGTACTGCCTAATGATTTACGAACGCCTACTTCTTTGGAGCGTTTTATAGCTTCAGCTGTAGAAAGGTTAATGAAATTTATACTTGCTGTTACGATGAGTATAAGCGCGATAATGCTGAACGCAACCAGGGTTGTGCGCGAAACGGTATTGAATGAGTATGTATCGAAACGTTCATCGAAGTGCATTTCGGCTAGCGACTGCGCTTTAAATTCGGTTTTATCAGGATCGTCTGCTCCTATATATTTTTTGGTAAACGCAGGCAGGCGGCTCTCTACTTTCGCTATAGACTCTCCTTCTTTCAACAGAAAATAGCATTGTTCTCCGCTCCATATACTATTCCACCCTGCTTCTTCGCGTTGCTTCTTAATGGTGCTGTAAGATAGCAGAAGATCAAAAGGAAAATCGGTATTGGGACGTGCATCTTCCATTACCGCTTTGATAGTATATTCGGCATCTTCGAACTTAAGCACTTCACCTATTACATCTTCTTTACCAAAATATTTTTTAGCAAAACCGGTGGATATAATAGCTTCATTCGGTTCATCAATAGCCTGGGCTGCTATACCTTGAATTATTGTACGATCGAAAAGTTTGAAATAACCAGGTTCTGTAAAAGCTATACCCTCGTCTTGCTGAATTTTCTTTACCTCGCCATTGCGTTGTGGTATAAGAACCAGTTCGCTGGATCCGTCTGATATAAATACTACTTCTTCTGCTTCCGGAAAATCATTTCGGAATGCTTCCGGCAGCACGGTCGGGACACCAGACTGATAATCAGTGCCGTTGTTCCCTTTTGATTGATTCACCACACGGTAAATACGATCGCGCTTGGTAACGAAGTTATCGTAGCTGCTCATGTAGGCAACCATCAGGAACAACACGAGGCTGCTGGTAATGCCTAACGTTAACCCCGAAAGGTTAATGATCGAAATACTTTTTTGGCGCAGCAGATTGCGGATAGCAGTTTTCAGATAATTTTTTAGCATAAACTAAGTAAATGAGTATCCGTTCACTCTCAACATCGTGCCATGCACGGCATTCTTGCAAAACAGCTTGCTTATCGCGATTTGCTATAAAAACTCTTGTTCAGATATGTTCGGGTGCGTCCGGGTGCGAACAAAAAATCCGGACAGTCAGAACCTTTCTCCGTTGCACATAGTTTCCAAACTATATTACCTTTGAAGTTATGGTGCAGAGTCTTCTGGTCGGCTTAGTGTTTCTTCTCGCATTGGGGTATGTGGGCAGACTTATCTATAAAAGTTTCCAGGCAAAATCTGCATGCGACTCGGGCTGCGGCAAATGTGGTGCTGTGGATTTCAATAAGATCGAGAAGCAACTTCGCGAGAAAGGCCTTTAACTCAGGCCCACACTTTTGTTCCTTCCGTACAATTTTTACAAATCTCTATTTCACTTCGCGAACGCAGCAACGATGCTCTGAATGCATGGTAGGCTTCACCGTTCCAGACTTCTTCAAATGAATTTTTAGTAAGATCGCCCAGCACGTGGTGTGCATCTTTATCAAAACAGCACGGCACTATTTTACCGTCCCATGTAATCACACAACTGTGCCACATCTTCCAGCAATGGTTATCCAAACTATTCTTTATAGTATAGGAACCATCGTTCATTTTACGATAGCGTGAATATTGATCCTGCTCCGGAATCAGATCAGAACCATTGGCGTAATCATATATCTGTGCTGTCTTTAACACCACCTGGTCAACACCAATCTGTTTAGCAAGCGAATATACTTCGGGTATCTGGTGCTCGTTTGGCTTCACTACCAGAAACTGAAACATAACGTGGGGCGTTTTTGACTTCAGCTTTTTCTTCCAGGCAATTATGTTTCGTGCACCTTCTATAACTTTCTCCAGACTCCCACCTACGCGATACGATTGATAGGTATCCTGTGTAGTACCATCAATGGAAATGATGAGCCTGTCCAATCCTGATTCTACTGTTAACCGCGCGTTCTCATCTTTCAAATAATGCGCATTGGTAGATGTAGCAGTATATATATTCCTGCTTGCAGCGTATTGTACCATTTCCAGAAACTGCGGATGCAGGTATGGTTCGCCCTGAAAATAAAACGTAAGGTAGCTGAGTGTGGGTGCAAGCTGATCGATAACATTCTGAAACAACGGTTGCTGTAACATACCTGTAGCCCGTGTGAACGAACGCAAACCACTGGGGCACTCCGGACAACGGAGGTTGCATGATGTTGTTGGCTCGAACGAAATACTGATGGGCAGACCATGAATGGTGGGAATACCCGAGAAGCGCGCGCGGTGATAACTGCTCACAATCTGCGCGGCATTCCAGGCTCGTTTTACCGTTAAGCCGGAAACAAAGTTCAACTGATCTCTCCACGCACGCATCATGCTGCAAGATACTCGCGAAAAGTATCGGATGGATTATCGTAATGTAGTTATCTTTCGAAATTCATCTGTGTTTATGAAAAAAATTCTGTTTCTGCTGCTTGGCATCTCGTTTACCGGATACGCTCAATCCGTTCAACTTTCCGAGCAGGCTACTATTTCGGTGATAACGTGTGGACCGTGGCAGGGCGAACTATATTCGGCCTTTGGCCACAGTGCTTTTCGTGTGCACGACCCGGCACAGGGCATTGACGAAGCCTATAATTATGGTGTATTTGATTTCGACCAACCCAACTTCTACCTGAACTTTGCGCGCGGTTATATGTACTACAAACTGGGTGTGTATGATTATAACCGCTTTCGTGATATATATATTTACTACAACCGCTATATACACGAGCAGGTGCTTAACCTGACGCAGGCACAGAAACAAAAGATGTACGATTATTTACAATGGAATGCGTTGCCTGAAAATGAAAATTACCGCTACGATTATTTTTACGACAACTGCGCTACCAAAATGCCAGGTATTGTAACGCGTGCTTTTGGTGACAGCGTTGTGTTTGATGGCTCGTATATAAAAACAGATTATACCATTCGTGAGCTCACAGATATTTACCTGGGCCAGCAGCCGTGGGGCGACCTGGGTATAGATATAGGGCTCGGTGCGGAGATCGACAAACAAGCCACACCGTATCAGTATATGTTTCTGCCTGACTATGTTGAGTCAGGATTTGATCACGCTACCATTAAGCAAAACGGTGTCGCTGTTCCGCTGGTAAAACAAAAACGAATTGTATATGAAGCTCGCCCGGAAGATGCTCCGAAGGGATTACCTCACCCGCTCTATATATTCGGTGCTGTGGCTGCCATTGCAATCCTTATCACTGCTCTGGATTTCAAAAAACAAAAATTATCAATGTGGTTTGATGTAATCATCTTTTCAGTAACGGGTATCATCGGGATACTGCTTGCCTTTTTGTGGTTTGCCACTGATCATAAATCAGCCTATAATTTCAATTTACTTTGGGCGTTACCTACCCATATCGTTGCCGTGGTTGCTTTTGTGAGACAACCGGCATGGTTAAAGAAATATTTTCTGATTGCCGGTATTATTGCCGTGCTAACGCTTGCGTTATGGCCTGTGCTTCCGCAGAAATTAAATCTATCGCTGATACCTATTGTTATCATGATGGCAGTGCGTTCGCTTTCACAGTATAGATTAAGAAGAACAGTTTAAAGAACGGTTACACGACTGCGTTTGACAACAGGCGTGGTGGTGAGTGTAGCGGGTATAGTAAGTGTAAAGATAGTGCCTTTACCAAAATCAGACTGAACACTTACATCCCCGGCCATTCGCTCTACCGTTTCCTTTACTATGTATAGTCCAAGGCCCGATCCTTTCGACTGGTTGGTTCCGCGGAAGAACATATCGAATATTTTAGGAAGCAGTTCCGCATCTATACCCTGCCCGTTGTCTGATAGGATGAGCGTAAGTTTACGTTCCCTGTAGTATGCCTGTATATTTACCCACGGATCGCGCTTCTCCAGGCTATGATATTTTATAGCATTTGAAATGATGTTGTTAAGTATAACAATGAGTCGAACGCGATCCGTCTCAACCTGGTAATCACAATTTACATCGGTTTGAAACTTGATCTTGTCAGCATCTTTCGTGAAGGCAAAATTACGTATTACATCATCCACCAGTGCCTCTATATTTACCGGCTCCAGTCTCAAACCAGTCTGACTATTGCGGGCGTAATCGATAATATCCAGTAGAAAATTATCAAGTGTTTGTGCGCGCTCTTTCAGCACTTCAAAGTATGCGAGTACTTCTTCATTTTTATTTTCTGCAAGTGCCGTGTTGATAGCACCTTTTATATCCATCAGCGGAATTTTCAGATCGTGCGAGGCACTATAGAAGAAACGATCCAGTTCGCGGTTAGCTTTTTCGAGCTCGGTGTTTTTGGTTTTAATCTCGCTCGCCAAACTGATGAGCTTGTTCTCCGACTGCTCATTCATGTTTACCATAAACACAATGAAAAATACCAGCACGATTATACTGGAGACAAAATTTATAATAAATGAACGTTCCAGGTCGATAGCACCAAATTCAAATTCACCGAATACATTAAAGTTTGTCGCAAACAAAACAATGGTAAGCACAATGGATAAACCAATAAAGAAGAAGCGATAAAAATTCTCATTGATCTCAAACACAACCGCTGCAAGTCCTACCCAGGCAAAATAATACAGGTATATACCAAGTCCATGATGCGCGAGCGATGAGTATACAAAGAAGAATATATTGAGAAACGA
>DJFR01000123.1:18444-26303 GCA_002432545.1 Flammeovirgaceae bacterium UBA5867
AAGAGTAATCCGTCCACCAGGTCTTCCAGCGCATGCAGCACGCCAATCACAGTGCCGAACATGGCGAACTGCGATAGCAGAATTACCCGTTTATGTTTACGTAAGCTTTCTTTATCGCCAGAAAATCCGCGACTATAGCGTGACCAGTTTCCCGGATGGAAAATGTTCATAGAGGGAGAGGGTTTATTAAAATAAAAAACTGCAGGCTCTCAATATAGTCAGAAAGCCTGCAGTTTTATAGTATTCAAACACTAAATATGTATCGGCCTGTTGTCGGCTGCTGCCAGACATGCTTCCTTCACCGCTTCCATATAGGTAGGGTGTGCATGCGACATACGGGCTACATCTTCTGCGGATGCTCTGAATTCCATAGCTGTTACTGCGGCTGCAATCATATCAGCAGCGCGTGCCCCGATAATGTGCACACCTAATATTTCATCCGTCTGCTTATCGGCCAATACCTTTACCAAACCATCAGTATCCATGCTGGCACGGGCACGTCCTAAAGCTTTATACGGGAAGCTTCCGGTTTTATAGGCTCTTCCATCCTGCTTCAGTTGCTCTTCGGTATAGCCTACGCTGGCAACTTCAGGCCATGTATATACCACACCCGGTATCAACAGGTAATTCACATGGGGCTTTTGTCCTGCCAGTTGCTCGGCTACATATACTCCTTCTTCTTCCGCTTTGTGTGCCAGCATAGCACCACGCACTACATCGCCAATAGCGTATACGTTGTCTACTTTAGTTTTTAAATGATCATCGACCGGAATCTGTCCTTTTACAGTTTCAATTCCGATTTTATCAAGACCAAGACCATCGGTATACGGTCTGCGGCCAATGCTCACCAGGCAATAGTCACCTTTCAGTTCCAACGCATTACCTCCGTTCTTTGGTTCTGCCTTTACAACGACTTCGCTACCGGTATTTTCAACAGCAGTAACTTTATGACCGAGGTATAGATCGATACCCAACTTCTTTGCAACACGTGCGAGTTCTTTGCCCATCGTACCATCCATGGTTGGTATCAGGCTGTCCAGAAATTCAACCACCGTTACTTTGGAACCGATGCGTGCATATACCGAACCCAGCTCCATACCAATTACACCTCCACCAATTACGATCAGGTGTTTCGGAACTTCTTTTAACTCCAATGCTTCGGTGCTCGATATAATTCTCTTCTTATCGAAGGCTGCGAATGGAAGCGGTGTGGGTTTTGAGCCTGTTGCTATAATTACTTTCTCGGTAGTTATGGTAGTTTCCTTGCCGTCTTTTGCCGTTACCTTGATCGTGTTTTTATCTACGAATGATCCTATGCCTTTGTGAACCTCGATCTTGTTCTTCTTCATCAGATAAGCAATACCATCTACGTTGGACTTCACCACATCGCCCTTCCGTTTGATCATCTGCGTGAAATTTACTTTCGGTGCAGGTATATCTATACCATGTTCTGCAAAGTGTTCCTTCGCGTTAATAAAGTGCTCAGAAGAATCGAGTAACGCTTTGGAAGGAATACATCCTACATTCAAACATGTTCCTCCCAAGGTATCATACTTTTCAACAATAGCAGTTTTAAATCCAAGCTGCGCGCAGCGGATGGCTGCTACATATCCTCCGGGGCCTGAGCCAATAACAATGACGTTGTATTGCATAAATGAATAATTATAATTCTAAAAATTTATAAACTAACCGAATCGAAATCCCTTGTGTCACTCTGTTGCTGTTGTGAACCCCTTCATCATTATCATCAAACACCTGCATCATGCCGGCACCCGGCACATAGTACAACGGGAACTGGTCTTCCTTCGGAGTACTCACAACATAGTTAACACGAATCTGAAAATTTACAGAAATTCTATCAGATACAGGCAGGGTGTAATTAGGTTGTAACTCCAGCACAAGAAGTTGGTTGCGTTGCTTTTTAACCTCAACCAGGTCGCCATAGTTATCACCTTTAAATACGATCGTCCCTTTCTCTGTGAAGTCAGAATATATCAGTCCGAACTGCAGGTTAAAATCATTAAATTTTTTACGCTCTTTAAAAAGCAGTTGTCCTACGCCAAGCCTATAGTACCGGCCTGTGTTGGCATAATCCATATTGCCATAAAGTTCATCTTTGCGGATGTCGTTAAAACCAACGGCAACATCAAAAGTTGTATGCGTGTTGGTTTTATAGATGATGGAAGGTTCGAACACATACCCGCGCTCAAACACAAGCGGAAAGGTTCGCAGAAGATCAAGCCCGAAGTACAAACGATGTGTATCGTACGACTGAGCCTGCGCTAGTGTTGCCAGCAAAAGCAACAAGGCGGTATATATCAACGGCTTTCTATTCGTCAATGTAAACATAAAGCTCGTTGTTATAGTCTACACCCGATAAATCAGGAAGCCGTGTAAATGTAGTGGGCTCAACTATTTCAAAATCATCGAAAAAAATTCTGAAACCGCATCGTTGAGATTCCATTTTAACGGTGCGGCTATAGTGTACAGTAAGTGTATCGTTACCGCTGTTTGATTCAAACACAACAATGGTGGAGTCATTCTTGATCGACATCGGTACACTCCATTGTGTACTTGGATAATCGTAGGTATTTTTTGCTTTACCATTCAAGCCATACACACGAGTATAGCTTTTGGCTGTAGCAAAGCTTATATACAGGGTGGGCTCGCCTTCCTGGCCATCGCAGTCATCGATACAGCCAGAGTAGAAAAAAAGACATGAAATAAAAATTACACTCAGGCATCCCTTGAATAATTTATACTTCATGTCTTTAGCAATGAAACTATATATAGTTATTGATTAAACACCCAGGATAAGTCTTCCCGGATCTTCCAGTAATTCTTTTACTCTCACCAGGAAGCTCACCGATTCTCTTCCATCTACAATGCGGTGATCGTACGACAGTGCGAGGTACATAATCGGACGAACCACTACTTCACCATTCTTCACTACCGGGCGCTCAACAATGTTGTGCATGCCTAATATAGCAGATTGTGGAGGGTTGATGATTGGCGTTGACAACATAGAACCAAACACACCACCGTTGGTGATGGAGAATGTTCCACCCGTCATTTCCTCGATTGAAAGTTTACCATCACGGCCGCGTGTTGCCAAACGAATTACTTCGCTTTCAATCTGGTTGAATGAAAGTGATTCGGCATTGCGAATTACCGGCACAACCAAACCGCGTGGCGTTGATACGGCAATCGATACATCGCAATAGTCGTGGTATATAATTTCATCTTTATCGATCGATGCATTTACCGCAGGGAAATCTTTCAGCGCAGTACATACAGCTTTTGTAAAGAATGACATGAAGCCAAGCCCTACACCGTATTTCTCTTTGAACTGATCTTTATACTTCGAACGAAGATCCATGACAGGCTTCATGTCTACTTCGTTGAACGTAGTAAGCATGGCTGTTTCGTTTTTCACAGCAACCAATCGTTTCGCGATTGTTTTACGCAACGAAGTCATTTTCTCTCTGCGTTCACCACGTCCACCGCCACTGGTAATTACCGGAGGGCCTGAAGCGGCCTGAGGTTTGGCTTCCTGTTTAGCAGGAGCGCTTTGTGCTTTCTGTGCATCTTCTTTGGTAATTCTTCCGCCTACACCTGAACCTGCAACCTGGTTAGCAGCAATTCCTTTTTCATCCAGGATCTTTGCAGCAGCAGGTGATGGATGTCCGGCAGCGTAAGTTTTATCAGCAGCAGCGTTTGCAGTTGTGGCAGCAGGAGCAGTCGCTTGTTTTGTTTGTGCAGGCGCGCCTTCTGCTACTTCTATTTTGCAAATCAGTCCGCCAATAGGAAGTGTTTCTTTTTCTTTAGCAACAATGCGCAGTATACCGGTTGCTTCTGCGGGTAGCTCGAACGTTGCTTTGTCAGATTCCACCTCGGCAATAATTTCATCGGTAGAAACAAAGTCTCCGTCTTTCTTCAGCCAGGTAGAGATGGTTACTTCTGTGATAGATTCACCCACCGCAGGAACTTTCATTTCTTTTACACCACCCGTTGCTTTTGGTGCCGATGCTGCCGGAGCAGCAGCCGGTGCCTGTGCTGCCGGTTGAGCCGGTGTAGCTGCAGGTTTCGATGCCGCAGCAGTAGCCTGCCCGTTAGCTTCGATCTCGGCAATAACATCACCGATCGGTACGGTATCGCCTTGTTGTTTTACGATCTTCAGAACACCTGCGCTTTGTGCCGTGAGTTCGAAGGTTGCTTTATCTGATTCCAGCTCGGCTATAACTTCATCGAGCTGTACGGTATCTCCGTCTTTCTTTAACCAGTTTGCAATAGTTACTTCCGAAATTGATTCGCCTACTGCGGGTACTTTTATCTGTAATGCCATTCGATTGGTTGATTTTATGGATTGTTCAACTGACGCTGGAATTTATACTTCATCAGAAATATACTCTTCCAACGTCAATCTTGCTATCAGTTAAATTTCAAAAGCTTTATTAACAAGTTTATCCTGTTCTACCTTGTGTACTTTCAGGTAGCCGGTTGCCGGAGATGCACTTGCCTTACGTGATACGAACTCAAGATCGTATTTCGGCATCATACGAACAATGTACGATTGTGCTCCCATGTTGGCCGGTTCTTCCTGCGCCCATACAAGTTTAGCATCTTTATACTTCTTGAGCACAGCTTTCAGTTGTTTTTCCGGGAACGGATGGAGTTGTTCTAACCGAACGATGGCTGTGTCTTTGTTTTTTCTCTTCTGTTGTACTTCTACCAGATCGTAATATATTTTACCACTGCAGAGAATCACGCGGTTTACTTCTTTCGCATTTACATTCGGGTCATCCAGTACTTCTGCAAACGAACCTGCTGTGAAATCCTTGAGCGGAGAAATTACAGACGGATGGCGCAACAATGATTTAGGCGAGAACACGATACATGGTTTACGGAACTGCCACGCTACCTGTCTTCTCAACAAGTGGAAGAAGTTAGCAGGTGTAGTCGGGTTAGACACAATCATATTATACTCGGCCGCGAGTTGCAAAAATCTTTCCGGGCGACAGCTTGAGTGCTCAGGTCCCTGACCTTCATAACCGTGTGGCAGTAACATTACCAGACCATTCATGCGCTGCCATTTTGATTCGGAGCTTGAAAGGAACTGGTCGATAATAACCTGTGCACCGTTTACGAAATCACCGAACTGTGCTTCCCACAAAACCAATGCACTTGGTGATGACATGGCATAACCATATTCAAAACCTAATACACCAAACTCTGATAACAGTGAATTGTATATATGGAATTTAGCCTGGCTCTTGTCAAGATTATTCAGTCCGCAGAATGCCTCGTTTGTATTGGCATCAAAGAAGTATGCATGGCGATGTGAAAATGTACCACGCTTCACATCCTGTCCTGACATACGCACCGGAGTTTTCTCCAGAAGCATAGAACCATAGGCCAGCAATTCTGCCTCAGCCCATCCTAATGTTTTCTCTTCGAAGAAAGCCGTTGTTCTGTCTTTCAGTAATTTTTCAATTTGCTTCAGCGGCTTGAAGCCTTCCGGTATATTGGTAAGTGCCTTACCAACTTTTTCAATTATACTTTCCTTGATTCCGGTCTCTGGCGATTTATCAAAATCTTCCGGTTTTGCCCAGCGCATCTGCTCCCACTCTTCTTCAATCTTCTGTGGCTTGTAAGGAAGCGGCTTTTGTTTTACTTCGTTGAGTCTGTCCTGAAGCTGGTTACGGAAATTCTTATCCATTTCATCAGCCAGTGCTGCATCAACATCACCACGCTCAATGAGTTTCTTCACATAGATTTCACGCGGGTTCGGATGCTTGGCAATAATGTTATAAAGTTTAGGCTGTGTGAATTTCGGTTCATCACTTTCGTTGTGCCCGTGTCTTCTGTAGCAAAGCAGATCGATGAAAATATCTTTTCCGAATTTCATACGATACTCTACAGAAAGTTTAGCAGCAAAACTTACCGCTTCAGCATCATCACCGTTAACGTGCAGTACAGGAGCATCAACAATCTTTGCTATATCTGTACAATATATACTGGTACGTGCATCATCATAGTCGGTAGTGAAACCTACCTGGTTGTTGATCACAAAGTGAATTGTTCCACCCGTAGTATAGCCCGGCAAGCCCGACATCTGCACTACTTCATATACTATACCTTGTCCGGCAACGGCAGCATCTCCGTGAATGAGAATCGCCATACCTTTTGAAAGTTCTCCTTTATACTCATCATCAATTTGTCCGCGGGTATAACCGAGTACCAATGGATCAACCGCTTCCAGGTGAGATGGATTAGGCGTAAGCTTTACATATATCTTTTTACCGGAAGGTGTATTGATGTGGCTTGAGTAACCCAAGTGATATTTCACGTCACCATCGCCCATCGTAAGATTTTCCGGACTTACGTTTCCTTCAAACTCGGTAAAGATCTGTTCGTACGTTTTGCCAAGTATGTTAGCCAGTACGTTGAGGCGACCGCGGTGCGCCATACCTATTACAACTTCTTTTACGTCCAGCTCGGCTGCTACAGTAATTACCGTGTTCAGCGCTGGTATAGTATTCTCTCCGCCTTCCAGCGAAAAACGTTTTTGCCCCAGGAATTTTGTATGAAGAAAGTTTTCGAATACAACGGCTTCGTTGAGTTTATTCAGAATACGTTTCTTCTCGTCTTGTGCCGGGTTATAGGTATAGTATTCCTTTTCAATTTTCTGATACAACCATGCACGCACATCGTCATTGCGAATAAAGTTATGCTCAAAACCGATTGGTCCTAAATATACTGCGTCCAGTTTCTCAATAATCTTGCGCAGTGTTGAGCGTTGCATACCAATCTCGGCAGCTACATCAAACTCGGTATCCAGATCAGCATCGGTTAATCCAACGCTCTTGTGATCAAGATTTACATTGTGATTTCTTCTTTCACGTACCGGATTCGTTTTTGATTTCAGGTGACCAAAAGAACGATACTGGAAAATGAGGTTTCGTACCTGTGTCTCTTTTATCGAGAGCGAATCTGTTGCAGTCGCTACAGCTGCGCCACTGCCATTTGCTTTGTCACCATAACGTTCTTGCGAGAAGTCGTATCCTTCAAAGAACTTTTGCCAAGTGGCATCAACAGAGGTCGGATCATTTTTATAATTTTGATACAGTTGATCAACATAACCAACGTCTGCATTTGAGATGTATGAATATTTGTCCATGGTTTTTTAGAGAAAGTGAACAAATGTATAGAAGGGCGTTTTGATAAAAAAACCGTGAAATCGCATAAGCAATTATTTATGGTGAATTTCAATAAAAAAGGCACTTCATTCGAGTGAAGAAGTGCCTTTGGTTCCGCTGTGGAAAATGAAAGCTATCAGGTTCGATGGGATTGTATATCCTGTTAAGACTAAGCTTCAAATCACTGTCTAGAAATGGGCTCTCGTTCGCGGTTATATGTTTAAACTCCGTTCAGAGTCTAATTTTTTGAGATACGATTATTCATACTTACCTGTAATTATAGCACAACGCGCAAAAAGATCACATTTTTAGCGAACAAAATTCACATGCACGGAATCGCACGGTATGTAAGAAGCGCTCTAAGTTTGTGACATGGCGTTACATATCGGACGGGAAATTGAAATCAGATATAAAGAATCTGGCCTTAAACTTTCAGAATTTGCTAAAAGACTTAACACAAGTTCACGTAATGTTTATGATATTTTCGAAAGAAGCGAAATCAAAACAGATCAGCTTGAAAGGATCAGCAAGATTCTGAATTTCAATTTTTTCTCGCTTTACCAGGATAGCGGTGTACAAGAGGCTAATGTGCCGTATACTCGAAAAGAAAAAAACAATTCGATCTCTATTGTTGTTGAATTAGACGGGCAAGACAGCACG
>DJFR01000187.1 GCA_002432545.1 Flammeovirgaceae bacterium UBA5867
TTTAACAGCACTTCAGTATAGCGCATAACTCGCATGTTGATGCCTGATCGTTGATCTTCGTTATCGGCCTTATATATTTTCTGGTATTTCTTCCAGCCCCAGTTTTCAAGTACCTTGGTATCGTTCGAGTATTTGTCTCCTATAAAATAGAAATTATCATTATACCTTGGATCATCCTTCGGATCACCGTCTGCTACTTTTTCATATTCCTCCATTAAAGAGGTTGATGGTATGAGGTTTCGCCATGCGTTCGGGCCGTACTCTTGTCCACGGAAAGTAACTTCCGTGCTCGTTCCTTGTCCGGAGGCATCCCAGCTCGATCCACCATTGGCTTCTGTGAAAGCAACTTCAAACAGTGACTCTGCATTGAACTCATTTTCCTCTCTGAAGTTCTCGATATAGGGAATATTTACCCAATCGCTAAAAGTTCCGCCATTGATAATGGCTGCTAACAAAGGTTCAGCCAGGTTATATTGTCCACGCTGCATATATACCCGCGCCAGTAGATTTTGAGCAGCTTCCTTGTTGACTCTCCCTGCATTGCTGGCATTGTATTCTGATTTCAACGGAAGGTTTGCTATAGCGTTCTCAAGATCCGAGATGATCAAGGTATATACTTCATCTACCGATGCACGAGGTTTATCTTCACCAATTGCTTTCGCGTAGGTCTCCATCAAGGGCACTCCGCCCCATATCGTTACGAGATCGAAGTAAGCCAATGCTCTTAAAAATTTAGCTTCTCCTACCACGCGCAGTTTTAATTCTTCAGTAACATTTTCAGTAGCCTTCGGTGCGTTATCAATAACCTGGTTGGCTTGATGGATAAGTCTATACCAGCCGCGCCAAACCTGCATGAGTACACCGTTCGATGCATCATGGGTTCCGGTTAGTAATTGTCCACGATGTGTTTCAAGCTGGCCGCCACCCGATGCTACATCATCACCACGCATATCGTGCAGGAAGAAATACTCGCGGCAAAAAAGATCAAGGCTTTGCAGACTTGAGTAAACTGCATTTACACCGCCTACGATCTGATCGCCATTTTTGTAAAATGAGTCCGGTGTGAACTCGTTTGGATTATTCTTGTCCAGTATACTGTCGTTACACGAAAACGCGAACGCCAATGTCCCGATCAGTGATAGTATTAATTTTCTTTTCATTGTAATGCTTATTAATGAATCAAATGAAAACCGATTTTAAAACCCTACCTGTATTCCGACTACAATACTTCTTGCCTGCGGAAACTGGCCGTAGTCAATTCCGGCTGTAAGGCCGTTTGTACTCAGGTTCCGGTTACCAATCTCCGGATCGTAACCGCTCTTATACTTGGTGAGCGTAAGCAGGTTTTGCATAGTGGTATATATTCGCAGTCTGGTTACAGCACCCGCTGTGAAGGAACCCGGTGACGAAAAGTTATACCCTAGTGTCAGGTTCTTGATTCTGAAGTACGAACCATTCTCCACGAAGCGGTCCGAAGCTCTTGCGTTTTGATTCGGGTCACCAGATATAGCGCGCGGTACATTTGTGTTAGGATTCTCAGGAGTCCACCGGTCCAACACCGCAGTTCCGGCATTGAACAACCGGGTCATACCTTCCAGGTCATACTTTACGATACTATATATTTCATTTCCGGAAACGCCTTGCAGGAACAGCGCAGCATCAAATCCTTTCCAGTTGGCAGAGAAATTTACACCGTACGAAAAATCGGGAAGGAAGTGTCCAACATTCATTTTATCTTCAGCATTCAGTATACCATCACCGGTAACATCTTTAAAGCGAATATCTCCAGCCCGTGCATTAGGTTGCATGGGATGCGGTTCACCTTCCTGAAATATACCGTCCACTACATAGCCGTTGAAATAGCCTATGGGCTCACCTACTTTTGTGAGCGTGAGGTTATCGCCATACCAGTCGCCTTGCGCAATGGTCGTGCCTTCTTCGCCTAAGCTCAGCACTTCATTTTTGATAAAGGATATATTTCCGGAAACACCGAAGGTTAAATTACCGGATGACTTCTCATAACCGAGTTCAACCTCGATGCCTTTGTTCTCAACCTCACCAACGTTGTCAAACGGATTTACATCATAGCCGAATGACAGCGGTATCGGGCGTGATATAATCATGTCTTTAGTCTTGTTGTTGAAGTACTCAACTGACAACGTCAACTGGTTATTGAGTACGCCCATGTCCAGACCTATATTTGTCATATAGGTTGATTCCCACGTAAGATTGGAATTAGCCAGTGCCCGGATTGTATATCCTGTTACAGCAGCACCACCGATTTGATAGATCTGATTACTGGATATAGTCGACATCCATGCATAGTCTCCGCTGCTGTTGTTACCTGTTACGCCATAGCTTGCACGAAGCTTAAGATCACTAACTATATCATTATTTACCAAAAACGGTTCTTCACTGATACGCCATCCGGCAGATATAGCAGGAAAGTTACCCCATCGGTTCGCTGGGCTGAAGCGTGACGATCCATCACGTCTGAAAGAAGCTCCGAGTAAATATTTACCAGCATACTCATAGTTTACTCTTCCTATATAGGAGATTAACGCGGACTCCGATTTGTCGCCATTGAAACTTATTTTTGATAAGCCAACGGGTTGATATATATCATTCGATATCGCATTCTCACCGGCTCCTGTAATCTGTGAGAATTTATTAGTCTGTTGTTCGGCAACCACTGTTGCATTGATGGAATGCTTTCCAAAAGTTTTATCGAATGTTAACTGATTGGTAAGAAGTACAGATGTAAAGTCCTGTCGATTCTGATTTACCAATGCTGCTGCGCGGTTTGAATATCCACCGGTGTTATAGGCTGCCGAGTGACTTCGTTGTGTATACGCAACATAGTCAACACCTGCCTTGAACCGATATGTGAGGAAATCGAAGATCTTCACATCTACATACGCATTACCCAGTATCTTTAATCGTTGCTGATTTTGTTGATCCAGTAAAGCAATTCGTACCGGGTTTTCCGGATCAGAACCATCTACACTCTGCGCGCCAAAAAATCCACCGAAGTTATCCGGATTATATACCGGGAAATAAGGCGAGCTTCTAAACATGTGCTGCAACTGTGTTCTTCCTCCAGACTGCTGTTCTACTTTACGCTCGTCATAAGCAACATAAAAATTCTGTCCTACCTTTACCCGCTTCGATACGTTGTGATCTGTATTTAATCTCACATCACCGCGTTGATATCCTGTACCCAACATGATCCCTTCCTGTTCGAAGTAACCAAAGGATGCAAACATTTTTGATGCAGCGGAGCCTCCTGATAGTTCCACTTTATGCTGTTGAATGCGACCTGTTCTGAACATCTCATCCTGCCAGTCTGTATTGGTTTGTCTGAACGTCTGCGAGGTAGATGAGTTGATCGGTTGGTCCAATCCTCCCAACTCAATTCTGTCTGGAACACCGGAGCCAACCACTACATCCGGATCGCTGCCGTTGGTTTCATTCTTATAGATGTCGGCATTGGTCATTAACTCCGTGGCGAAGTCTATATATTGATTCGTGTTCAGCAGATCGAGCTTTCGCCACGCCTGTTCCACTCCGTAATAACTATCAAAATTTACCGTAAGCTTCTTATTGAGCGATCCACTTTTTGTTGTGATCAACACAACACCATTGGATGCCCTGGAGCCATAGATCGCTGCAGCGCTTGCATCTTTCAATACATCCACGGACTCTATATCCTTCGGGTTAAAACTATTCAGATCGGATGTTGGAAATCCATCTACTACAAATAAAGGATTAGCGTTGTTAATGGTACCCACACCTCTTACGCGGATGATTGGAGCTTCACCGGGTGCACCATTGTTAGTAACGGAAACACCGGCTATACGACCTTGCAAAGCCTGCCCTACATTTACTACGGGTTGCGCACTGATCTCTTTGGCAGAAACTGATGATATAGCCCCGGTTAAAGATGCTTTCTTCTGGGTACCATAACCAACAACAACAACTTCACCCAGCTGCTGAACATCTGGTTTCAACGCTATCGTGATGTTGGTTTGATTACCTACTACTATTTCCTGTGATACAAAACCGATAAAGCTTATCACCAGTATAGAAGCTTCATCCGAAACTTCGAGCGAAAACCTGCCGTCTGTATCCGTTGTTGTTCCTACTGCTGTTCCCTTTATCAGGATATTGGCGCCTGGTATAGGACTGTCATTCTCATCGGTAACGCGGCCTTTAACAAGTATAGCTATATCTGTATCCGGACTTGAATTACTGGTCTGATCAACATACGTTTCCAGGACAAGATCCCTATCGCTATTGTCGGTCTTCGCTGTATCCGCTTCCTTTCGGATACCTGATGAAGCAGAGGTGGGTACGATGGAGTATGTAGACTTGTTGATCTTCCTATACTTTAATCCAACCGGAGCCAACACTGCATTCAGTGTCTTTTCAAGATTGTTGGTATACGAAATTTTTCCAGCTACCTCTTTGCCGTCAACTACAGTTGACTCGTATACAAAAGAGACTTTAAAATGAGTCTGGATTTCTGAAAGTACTTCGTGCAGAGATCGCTTTGCCTGGGATGAAAGACCGTTGGCTCTTTTCGCATCCGCATATAAATGCCCTTGAGCATTCATCACCTGTGCAGAACTTAGAAGTGCTATAGTAAAACAGCACCATCTTAAGTAACGATTAAATAAGTAATGTCTCATCATGATTGGTTTGGGTTTGTTAGTTGTATTATATATACTAATGGTGTTTCGATGATATCGTAACCAACTGTCCCTGTTTCTCAACCTGGAGATCAAGGGTTTCGCCAATGGCATACAATATCTCGTCTACCGTAGCAGCTGATATTTCACCAGAGAGTTCTCTGGTCTCAAGGGAAGGGTCTGAAAATGTAACATTCAGACCATAGGTATCTTTCAGTATACCGGATATATCACGCAGCTGAGTGCGTTCAAAAAACAGTTTATTCTCAAGCCACGATGTATAGCGTTGCTTGNNGTGGCCAGTTCACCCGGCTTTAAAAAGAGTGGTTGTTTATTATCGGCTCCTTCAAGTTCAAGTTTTACTTTTCCTTCGGTAAGCATCACTTCCGATGAGCAATGCCGCGTGTTTACATTGAACTTTGTGCCGAGTACTTCAACGTTGAGTTGATTAACACCATGCACTATAAATTTTTGATGATTTTTGGTATGGATCACCGAGAAAAATCCTTCGCCTTCGATCCATACTTCTCTTGAGGTGTTTTTATCCCAGCCTTTTGCGTATCGAAGCACAGAATTTCCATTGAGTATTACTTTGGATTGGTCAGGAAGCATAACAATGCGCTGCTCTCCGAACCCCGTACGAATTTCATGCAGGCGATTGGATGAACTATACCACCAGAATGAAACCGCGATAACAACCAGTATAGATGCAGCAACTTTATAGAGTAATGGTATATATGAAACTGATTTAGCACGCTCATCTTCCTTCTTTTGTATCTCATTTTTTATAGCGGAAAACATCTGGCCCTGTATCTCCTGCAGTTGCTCATCAGTATGATCTGATGTAATCGAATTTTCTGTCTGGGCTTCAGACCAAATTTTATCGAGTAAGGCTATCTCTTCAGGTGTAGCGGTTCCGGATCTATAACGCTTAATGAGCTCGGCTAATTCTTCGTGGTTCATAGGTTGATTGAGAAATTGGCTTCTCAAAAGCAAAGACGGCCGCCACAGGAGGTATCCCTAAATAGGTTTATGAAAAAAATTNNAATAAGGAGTAGTACTATAAAAAAAGTGACTAGAAAAAATAATGCGCTACGAGAGAAACATAGCTAAACGGGTGCGAAGTTTTTTTATAGCCTGTGTGATGTGGTATTCTACTGCTTTAGATGATAACTGAGTCTTTTCGGCAATCTCGTCATTCG
>DJFR01000010.1:0-147 GCA_002432545.1 Flammeovirgaceae bacterium UBA5867
CGGATGGAGTGGTGATGCAACCGGAACGGCTGCTTCCACTACAGTAACCATGAGTGGAAATAAATCTGTTACAGCAAACTTTGAGCTAACTAAATATACGCTTACAGCAACAGCATCACCATCCGCAGGTGGTACAATTACCGGTGC
>DJFR01000010.1:153-4182 GCA_002432545.1 Flammeovirgaceae bacterium UBA5867
CTTTACGGGTTGGAGTGGCGATGCTACAGGAAGCGCGTCTTCTACTACGGTAACCATGAACGGTAATAAAGCTGTTACAGCTAACTTCCAGGCTATCAAATATACCCTTACCGCTACAGCATCGCCATCTGCGGGTGGTACGGTGAATGGAGCAGGATCGTATACTTCGGGAAGTACAGCAACGCTTACAGCAACACCGGCAGCGGGATATACCTTTAAGGGCTGGAGTGGTGATGCCACCGGAACAACTACTTCTACCAGCGTAACCATGAATAGCAATAAGTCGGTAACGGCTACCTTCGAGGTGATCCAGCCTGGTAAATATACTCTTGTTACTACAGCTTCACCGTCAGCAGGCGGTACGGTAAGTGGTGGCGGAAGCTATACCTCAGGCTCGACAGCAACACTTACTGCAACACCAGCATCAGGGTATACCTTTACCGGTTGGAGTGGTGATGCCACCGGGACGTCTACTACTGCTACGGTAACAATGAATGGTGATAAATCTGTAACTGCAAACTTCGCGGCAATCAAATATACCCTTATTACTACGGCCTCGCCATCAGCGGGTGGTACGGTAAGCGGAGATGGAAGCTATACATCTGGCTCTACAGCGATACTTACAGCAACACCGGCAGCGGGCTATATCTTTACGGGTTGGAGCGGGGATGCTACAGGAACAGCTTCTTCCATTACGGTAACGATGGACGGAGATAAAAATGTTACAGCAAATTTTCAGGTGCAAGCCAATCCCACGAAATATACCCTGGCTATAACAACATCGCCATCGGAAGGTGGTAATGTAAGCGGTGCCGGATCGTATGACGCTGGCGACATTGCAACACTTACTGCAACTCCGGCAGCAGGCTATACCTTTACAGGCTGGAGTGGTGATGTAACCGGAACGGCAACGTCTGTTACAGTAACAATGGATGGTAACAAAAATGTTCAAGCAAACTTCAGTGTAGCCAGCGTTACGCTTAGTGCTACCGTTGTACCTGCAGCAAGTGGTTCTGTAACCGGAACAGGTACCTATACAGCAGGCTCAGTGGTAACTATAGAAGCTGTTGCTGCATCGGGATATACTTTTACCGGCTGGAGTGGTGATATAGCAGGAACCGATGCTTCACAAACTGTAACCGTGAACGGTGATATGGTTGTTCAGGCTAACTTCCAGGGTATAGATGAAGTTGCTTTAAAAATTCCCAAGCTGTTCTCTCCGGATAACCACGGTGATATGAGCACCGAAGCATGGAACATTGAAAATGCTTACCTGCTGGAAGGCTGCGAAATTGTAATCTACAATCGTCAGGGACAGAAAGTATATTCTTCTACCGGGTATACTACCCCTTGGGATGGAACTTCAAACGGGAAGCCGCTTCCGGATGGTGCCTATTTCTATATCATCCGTCATCCTGATAATTCAAAACAAACTGGTAGCGTAACGATTGCCCGACTGAAATGAAATCACTTTTAAGAATATTAGTTTTGGGTACGTTACTCACGGTAACGTACTCCCTACACGCGCAACAAAGCCAGGTGTATAGTCATTACTTTCTGAATCCTTTTTTATACAATCCATCGTTCGTGGCGTCTGACGGATATACCGAAGTATATCTGAATTACAGAAGTCAATGGGCAGGGGTTGAGGGCGCACCTACAACGGGAACGTTGAGCGTCCATTTACCCCTAAGCTATCGTGCGGGGCTTGCCTTTACGGGTTATCAGGATAAAGCCGGTGTATTAAAAACAACTACGGGTCTGGCAACCTTTGCCTACCAGGTATACCTGGGCAATAACATTCATGATAATCACAAGATCGCGTTTGGATTGTCTGCCGGTATAACGAGCGCATCAATTCGTTCCGGCGATGGTTATGCAAACGATCCGGTGGTAGGCTCAACATCATCGTTGGAAGGTCAGTTTGGTGTGCATTATCAACGTGGTAATTTTAAACTTGCTTTTGCTATACCGCGACTTTTCAATACGTATGTTGCATCAGAAAACAGCTTTAATAAAGTTGGTATCAGCCAGGTGCGTAATACAATATCGTCAGCAAGTTATGGTATATATTTTAGTCAGCGAATTATGTTTGAGCCGATGATCATATACCGGACGAGCGATAATACAAGTGCACAGCTGGAAGGTTTAGGCTCATTGAAGATTAACAATATAGCGTGGGTTGGTGCATCGTATCGCCAGGACTATGGCGCTGCTGCTTTTGTTGGAACGAATATCAAAGATAAATTGAAAGTAGGATATGCCTACGAATTTGCAGCCGGCAGAAAAAGCGCATTGGGTAGTGGCACACACGAGGTACAGTTAATTCTGCGACTTGGGAAAAAGAGAGAACCGCAGATGAAGNNAGACATAGCGCCACAGGAGAAAGAGGCGGTGCAGCCAGAGAAAAAAGCTGAAACACCTAAGTTGACAACTCCTGCCGGGACCGACCAACCTCAACGAGAGGCTAGACAGTCAGAACCTGTACCTGCTACTGTAGCTACATCAGCAGACACAGCGAGGCAACATAAACAGGTTGTACGATCACTTTCCGGAGAAGGGTTGCGTCCAGGCCATTATGTGGTGGTAGGTGTATTCCGTGCGCCTGGATATGCAGAAAAATATGCGTTTAATCTGAGGCGTGCAGGTTATCCGGCAGATGCTGCCTATTATCCGGAAAAAAGTTACTATATAGTTCACATGAATGATGCGCCTCCAACGAAGGAAGAAGCGCAAAAACTTTGCAATAAATACAGACGAATGTCGCGCTATACCTTCCGCGATACCTGGATTATCAGTATTGAATAATAACAATTTGTATCTTTAGTAAAGACACCGGATTTTTTCAATGATCCGGTGTCCTGCTGAATATAGCATTAGTTTGATTTTTAACTTATTCGATGAAGTCGTGAAAGAGAACAGTTTTTTCGGATCTCGTTGGTTCCTGGTGGTATTGCTGTCGGTTTTGTCAGGCAGTACAGCAATTGGGCAAGAGCGCTTTATGCATATTGATAGTCACCAGGGCCTGTCTCATAACTTTGTAAAGTCAATCTATAAAGACGCGACCGGCTTCATATGGATTGGAACGGAGTCAGGTTTGAATCGCTTCGATGGTTATTCAATCAAGATATACCGCAACGATCCGGCTGACTCCTCATCGCTGCCAAACGATTATATAGCGCGGCTGTTCGCGGCACCGGGAGGAGAGCTTGGTGTTATAACCGGTAGCGGAGTCTGCTTCTACAATTCAACGAATGAAACGTTCTCAACAGAATTTCGATTCCTCGATAAAAATGTAAAAGTCAATCCGGCTGATGTTGTAAATATAGTTCACGACAATGCCGACAATTACTGGGTGCTGCTGGAAAACAATGGGTTGGTGTGCTATAATGAAGTAAAGAAGACAACACAGTCTGTAAAGCATATTGATAGCGATGATGCGACCATTAGTACGAACAATATCACATCGCTCGTACATCATCCCGATGGAAGTTACTGGATAGCACATGCCAATGGCGTTATGGAGAATGCGGTGTTCAAGGCGGGAAAATTCAAGGTGGTGAAGCGGATGTCTTTCTTGCGGAATCCTTTGCAGGAAAATAAATCTTTAATCGGAGAGTTGATGGTTGACAGCGATGGAGATCTTTGGGGGTATATATCCAATCTTGATGAGGGTGTATTCTACTACAAAACAAGTCAAAATAAAATATACCATTTCAAGAAAAATTCTACACCAACATCGTTGAGTTCTGATCTGATTTCCGGACTCGTGCAGGATGATCAGGGGTATATATGGATTTCTTCCGCCGGCACAGGCATTGATATACTGGATAAAAAAGATTTTTCAATCCGGAATGTTTCGCACGATTCTGATATGAGTACAACGCTGAGTGCCAATGCCGCTACAACGATGTATAAAGACCCGGACGGCATAGTCTGGATTGGCACCTTTAAAAAAGGATTGAACTTCTTTCATAAAAGTATGGAGCGGTTCCCGATTTATAACCGACACACCAAACCATTTGCATT
>DJFR01000194.1:0-2102 GCA_002432545.1 Flammeovirgaceae bacterium UBA5867
GGAACAAAAACAATCAAGAATGGCGATGATCTTTGCTTGTTCTTACTGGAGAAAGCACACGTATCATTAGTCCCCGGTGGTGCTTTTGGTGACGAAGCCTGCATCAGACTTTCATACGCAGCTTCCGAAAGCGACCTGCGCGAAGCCCTGAAGAGACTGAAGGAAACGCTGGCAACGCTGAAGTGAGAAGGCAGGAGTAAGAAGTAAGAAGTAAGAAGTAAGAAGTAAGAAGTAAGAATAGGAACCAAGTATATAATAAGAACCTTGAGCGTTGCTCAGGGTTCTTTGCTTTTATAGTATAGAATAAGCTACGCTGTTAATTTTTTGTAACTACTACGTGGAAACGTTTCATTACCACTCTCAGTCTAGAAGCTAGCAGCTCGTAGCCAGCAACTATTTAATAGCTAATCTTCAAACTGTTCTTCAAGCGGTGCATCTTTCTCAAGATCGCGTATCACTTGCCGATCAAGTGCTGTCTCTTTGATCACGTTGTAGCTGGCCCAGAATTCTTTGTTGTAAGGATAGTCCTGGTATTGGAGTCCGTAGTTGCGCATCTTCTCGGTGGAACGTATGCGGTCGGTAGTGTTGGCACTTACCTGGTTAATGAGGAGGTGTTGTACCAATTCGGTTTCAAACTTCAGAGCTTTTGTGGTTATGTCGTTCCACTTCTCCTGGGTAACTACGGTGATATAGTTGAGGTACATNNAGGTTATCACCTGTATACTCTATTTCGAAATCAATGTGGATGATGGCGTAATCCTCTTTATCAATAAACACTTTCAGTTTGAAGTCTTTTTCGTACGACACTACAAATATCTCGCGGTCGTTGTAACGTGAGTCCTCTTCGCGTTGCATGTTCTCAAATACTTCTTCCGCTATATCGTGGTGGTAGCGTACGGTGTTGTGAAGCAGCAGATCTTCCAATAGATTTTTCTGATCGAAGTATGCAGCAAATTTATTTTCATATCCTAAACTCTTGCGTACCTCTACAAGCTTTACATGTTCGCGCAGCTTGGACGGGTTTCTGGGTTTAGCATAGTTTTCGTCAAATATCTTTACAGCAGCTTCCAGCAATGCTATCGTTGTGCCGCTTACTTTTTTAATGTCTCTATAGAATCCATCCATCAGGAACGGTTCCATCGGAAAGTTCTGTTCAATTTTTGAAAGCGCTATACGAAATATCTCTCCGCCTTTTGCTACAGTGTCCGTCACAACAACTTCTTCGAGCATGGTTGCCGATTTATTGAGTGCTATTGTTCCTGAACTCAATGACCAGACCGGTGCTTCAAAATTCTCGTAGCCGAGCATGCTGACTACGATAATATCGTTTCGGTATTCGGAAGGAAAATGGAAATCGAACTCGCCATTGGTATTGGCAATTGTTCCGATCGGCTTGCCCTTTATTACGACCGATGCAAAAGGAAGCGCCTCGCCAGTCGCTTTATCGGTAACTCTGCCCGAAAGTGTTATTTTCTGCGCAGAGACACTGAAAAAGCCAATAAGGAGTATAAAAACAATGATAAATCGCATTTATCAGGGGAAATGGACGGTCAAATTGGACATTAACTCCCGGCTTTCAAACAATGCGTAGGATATTCCTTTAAATTGAAGATTTATCGCCTATAATCAATTCTGATCGGTTTGTATTTCATTGTGTAACTTTAAATTATGAATTTGCCGGTCTTGAAGTCTATAGAAGAAATACCACGTGTCTGGAAAAAGGCCTACCTCTTACTCTGCCTTTGGTTTGCCGCCAATTATGGTGTCGGTACTTTTATAGAGTGGAAGCTGGAGAACCCTAATACCTACATTTTCTGGAATGCCCTATATCTGTTTGAAGTTCTCTGCATTCTTATCATCGGTATTTTCTTCTATGCCAACTGGCTGTTTCGTTTCAGAATATATTTCCAGGTAGCAGGGCACGCAGCCGGTGCCATGACGCACTTTATGATTATGGGTACACTGTCCTATTATCTGGAGGACTACGTGGAAGGCTATATTGGCTGGGATTTCTGGAAGGCGCACATCATAGGTTTGCTCAAATGGGAAGGACTACATTTTCACGATCAGTATATAATTACCGTAGGGGTATATTATGTGAT
>DJFR01000194.1:2191-13197 GCA_002432545.1 Flammeovirgaceae bacterium UBA5867
TCGGATATATTCCGGTATGCGCTTGATTCGCATGGCGACCAGATGGTAAAGCTTATTCACGAGCTCGACTTTATCGACAATTATATACGTATTCAGCAGGTTCGTTTTGGAGATCGCCTGAAGTTTGTAAAACAGGTGGATTTCTCCTGTCTGAATGTTGAAATCCCTCCGATGATTCTTCAACCCCTCGTTGAAAATTCTGTGAAGTATGGAATTGCCCCGAAGGAAGATGGCGGAACGATCATCCTTACTGTGAAGCGTTTTAACAACATGATCTTTTTTGAAGTAAAAGATGATGGACTCGGTTCAAAAGCGAAGAAGGTAATGGATGGAAGTTCCAGCGGTGTAGGTATGAAAAATACCGATCAGCGTTTGAAAAGTATATTTGGTCCGGGCTCGGGTTTACGAATTCACTCCAACGAGTGGGGATATTCTGTCAGCTTCTTTATTCCGTACGAGGAAATAGTTGAAGAATTGAAAAGCAAAGCAATGTAACTTATTAAACTATATCTATACATGAACATAACTTGTGTTATTGTCGATGATGAAAAATTAGCACGCGACCTTTTACAAGAGTATTTGCAACAGATGCCGAACATCCAGGTTATCGGTGAGTGCTCGAAAGGAAAGGATGCTGTAGAGTTAATTGATAAGGAGAAACCAGATCTTGTTTTTCTGGATGTACAGATGCCGGGCATGACTGGCTTTGATGTACTGGATGAAATTACACACGATCCATACGTGATATTCTGTACGGCATACGATCAGTATGCGCTGAAAGCATTCGAAAAAAATGCAGTTGACTATATTCTGAAACCACTCGACCAGGAGCGCTTCAAGCTCGCGGTTGAGCGTGCTATAGCGCGTATGAAGATGGAGCAGAATAACGTAGGCGAACTGCTGCGCAATCTCAAAACTGAAAACAAAACTTCGTACGACTCGCATATATTCGTGCAGAAGTCTGAGAAGTTGTTGAATCTTCCTGTGGATGAAATAGTATACCTGGAGGCTTCCGGTGATTACACGATTCTTACTACCAAGAACGATCAGTTTGTAAGTTCATCCGGTATAGGTAAACTCGAAGAGATTCTGAATCCGGAGATTTTTATCCGCGTACATAGAAGTACCATCATCAACATCAACAGTCTGAAAGAAATTGAAAAACATTTCAATGGCGGTATGGTGGTGAAGATGCAGAATGGAAAGAGCTTCCCGGTAAGCAGAACGTATGCTAAGCTTATTCGTAAGAAGGTAGTATAGTATACTTACTTCGACTTTTTGATTCCCGTGAGGTGGTAGATGTTGCTAAACTTCACGGGAATTTTTTTTGTCACTATGGAAGATAAATCTTCTCCCCACCCGAATATTCAATGGTAACATTCTTCCCATGAGCCTTCATGATCTCGCGGATTTTAGTTTCGAACGCTTGCTGAGCATCTTTAACAAAGTCTGCCTGTGCAGCGTATCCTTTCGCATCGTTGTTAAATGCGTTGATAGCCGCAGTACGATCTTTTGCTCTTATCGGGTTCAACCATCCATGCTCATCTTTAAATTTAATATCGCCCATTGACTCCAGTGACAGTAATTTTGGATGCGGGAGTATAACGGTTGCGTTCTCTTCATTGATGTTTATTGTAAACTTCTGGTTGAGATCGAAACCTGCCTTCGCTTCGAAGGTGCCGGTAATGGTAATGGTCTTCGTGCTCTTCAGCCAGGTGTTCGTCCACGCGTAGTTGTGCTGGAATTTCTGAGATATAGTGGCCAGTTCAAGTATAGGTGTTTGCTGTTGCAGCACTACCGTGTTGTTAACCGTTACCTCGGGTGTAAATTGAAAAGCTTCTTTGAAATCCCGACCAAGTTGCCTGGCTCCTTCGTAGCTACGCTGTGCAACCTGTGTAGGTATATATACAATCAATACATAAGCTGTAATGCTCAGTGTTACCAGTAGTAGGATGATGAGTATAATTTTTCGATTCGAGAACATCTTGTGTACTATAAAAACTCTTCTGTATACTTATTTAACCTGCTCGACCAGCTCAAGTCTTTTAACAATAGAATTGACTGAAAGAATTGTGCCGGGCGATAACACTGCGTTGGCTCCGATCTTTGTTCCATCGCCAACCAGCGCTCCGAATTTTGTGATGCCCGTGGCTAGCTTTTTACCATCAATCAATATGCTGATCTCTTTGTCGGTTCGCTCGTTGTAGTGATTGGCAATAACTGAGCCTGCCTCCATATTTACTTTGGATCCTATAATAGAATCGCCTGCAAAATTGAAGTGAGCCAATGCTGCATGTGGCATAATGAAACTCGATTTTATTTCGCATCCTGGTCCGATGCTGCAACCTTCTCCGAGATATACACCGCCTCGCAGGTATGCATGTGCTCCTATAAAACATCCGGCCGATATAATCGCAGGACTTTTTGTAATAACATGCTCTTCAATACGCGCATCCTTGTGAATAGCAACATGGTCGCGTATAGTATAATCTCCGGAGAGCATCTTTATCTTTTCTAAGATATGTACGGATGCTGATGTGGTGATGTCCCACGGAGCTATACCTTGCAGATGAGCAAAGAGCTGTAGAAAATCCGGTGTATAGGATTGAAGGTTGATTGTGTTCATGATTGACTATTGTTCATATAGTTCGAGTGGCAGGCCGTCAGGATCAGAGAAGAATGTAAAACGCTTGCCGGTAAATTCATCGATGCGGACAGGTTCGGTTACTACGTTGTGTGCTGTTAGTTCCGCCACTGCGGAGTCAATATCGTGCACCGTAAACGCGAGATGACGCAGGCCTCGTGCTTCCGGTCGCGATACGCGCTGTGGAGGATCAGGAAAGGAAAACAGTTCAATGGTATAGCGATCACCTAATGCCAAATCCAGTTTATACGATTTACGTTCAGCACGATAATATTCACCGAGCACGCGGAAGCCAAGCACCTCGGTATAAAATTTTTTAGACACAGCATAGTCAGAGCAGATGATGGCGATGTGGTGTATGTTTTGCAGTTGCAGCATGCGTAGTAATTGTCAACTTAAATTTCATTAATTTTTGTTCATCATGGATACACTTTGGATCGTTCTCGGGATAATTTTCATGCTGGCGGGGTTAGCCGGTTGTATTCTTCCATTACTGCCAGGCCCACCGTTGTGTTTTATTGGTATGTTGTTGCTGCAGTTAAGAACAGAGCCTCCGTTCACTACAAAGTTTCTGATTATATGGGGCGTAATTACGGTTGTTATAACGGTGCTGGATTATGTTATACCACTTTACGGAACCAAAAAGTTTGGCGGCAGCAAGTATGGTGCATGGGGGTGTACGCTCGGCTTGCTGGTGGGTATATTTACTGGCCCCTGGGGTATAATTATAGGGCCTTTTATAGGAGCATTCATTGGTGAAGTAATCGCGAATTCAAATTCATCGCAGGCGTTGCGTGCAGCCTTTGGATCGTTCATCGGTTTCCTGTTTGGTACACTGCTGAAACTTATTGTATGCTTTGTGATGTGTTGGTATTTTGTAGCAAGCCTGATAGGTTGATGAATAAATATATACCTTGCAACGAATAGTGAATATAACGATATGGCAAACTTTAGTCTCCCGATTCAAATACGATGGGCTGATATAGATCAGAACCGTCACCTGCGTCACTCTGCATATTATGATTATGGTGCAATGGCGCGTATGATCTTTCTTTCGGAGCATGGCATCACTACACAGAAACTTGAGTCACTTAAAATCGGCCCGATTCTGTTTCGGGAGGAAGCAGTTTTCAAAAGAGAAATTACACTGGATGATAAGCTCACACTCGATGTAGAACTGATCAAGGCAACCAAAGATTTCGCTCGCTGGAGCCTTCGTCATAATTTTCTGAAGCACGATAATACGTTGGCAGCTAATGTTACCGTGGAAGGGGCCTGGCTTGACCTTGAGAAAAGAAAGCTGGTTACACCGGATGAGTTTGTTCAGTCTATCTTCAGTGAATTTCCGCGCGCTGCTACATTCGAGTGGATCATTCGCGAAGAGAAGAAAGCTTAATCTTTACTCAACACCCATTGCTCAATTACAGCAGGGTAATGTTCATATTCAAGCTGATGTACTTTATGTGCAATCTGCTCGGGTGTATCATTGGCATGTATTAGGCAGGATGCCTGGAAGATAATCTCGCCTTCATCATATTTATCATCCACAGCATGAATAGTTATACCGGTCTTTGTATCACCGGCAAGTTTAATAGCTTCATGTACCTTCATGCCATACATACCTTTACCACCATAGTTTGGCAACAGTGCCGGATGTATATTAATGATGTGATGCGGGTATGCTTGTATCAGGTATGTGGGTATAAGCCAGAGGAAGCCGGCCAGTACAACGTGTGTTACTTTTTTTTCCTGCAGCCAGTCCAGTACAATGGTGCTGTCTTTAAACTGCGGTCTGTCAAATATTTTTGCTTCAATGTCATAGTTACGCGCCCGTTGTAATGCAAACGCCTGCGGATTGTTACTCAGCAAAAGAACAACTTCAATGGACGGATGATTTTTAAAACGTTTAAAGATCTCTTCAGCATTGGTTCCGCTGCCGGAAGCAAAAATTGCCACACGATATTTCTCAGACATAGGCCGCAAAGATAACGCAGCGTTACTATTCGTTGCACCCGCTATAAACAAATTTATGACTACAGCACATAATGATTCGCTGCGAAGCGATTAACTTTAACCTGTAATCTACTTCCTTACTGTTATGGAAACCTTTGGCGAAAAAGTAAAACGTACAACAAAAAAAGTGATCCGCGCTATAATCATCTTGGTGATACTGGGTGGTGTTATCACCTTTTCATTTTTATACTGGGGCACATACGAAGATGGCGTAATGGCCGGCAAGATTCTGCGCATTAGCGAGAAAGGCGTAATGTTCAAAACCTACGAAGGGAAAATCAATCTTGAAACGTTCGGGGCATTGAAAGGAACAAGTCCTATAGCAGAGTCGTTTGACTTTTCGGTTGAGAAGAGTGATAAAGATCTGATTCAGGAATTGCAGGCCGTAGCGCTGAGTGGCGAGCGGGTAAATCTATACTTTGTAAAACGATATGCACTTTTCCCGTGGCGTGGCGATACAAAATATTTTGCCACACGTATAGAGCGTTTGAAGTAAGGTAAATATATACCTATATGTGAAGGCCGTTCATTCATGATGAGCGGCCTTTGTTTTTATAGTTACAGGTTAACCGAGCAATACCGATTTCTCTTCCATCAGTTTAATGATTCTGCGCAGGTAATCAATTTCCTTGCGCGAGAGCTCCAGTTGCCGTTGGTATTCGGTTTCCGGAGGAGCCTGAAGTTTACTTTCTGCAGCGAGTTGCTCAGGCAGGTTTGAATAGTATTGAAAGAAATCGTGATTGAGCACCTGCGAGATGCGAAGGAGCAAGCCGGTATCGAGATGGCGCTTGCGGAAAATACGGTAAACATTCTGACGCACGGTTCCCAGCTCATCGGCAAAATCAGTAAGCTTCATTTGGCGATGGTCAAACACTTCCTTGATTTTGGGTCCTATTTCAACATATCCCATGATCCAACTATTTTTTTTCGGGTGAACGATCGGATGTATAAAGTTCTTAATATACGCTTTGTAATCAGTTGGGTTACAATTGTAACCAAGCGTTTTACGTCTTCGTAAATTGTCGTTAAAATTACGTAATCAAAGCAACATATGAGCTTTGCACAATTTGCCCCAACCCTTAGTAGTTCTGAATGTATGGTAAAACCATTTTACCAAGATGAATACGCTACCATCGACCTGGACGACTCAGTTCCCTGCATTCGTCTTACGTTAAATGGTGTTCCGCGTTACAGCGAGCACTATAATTTTGTGCAGAAAAAGCGACTCGAGCTTATGCACCAGGAAATCCGTAACTATCCTAAACTGCATATGCTTACCGATAGTCGCACGGCAGGACCTGTGCTGGATGAAGATGTACACTACTTCAAAACGAATGTGATGCCGGCTATGGAACGTGCGGGAATTCGCTATCTCGCCATTGTAATGCCTGCCAGCAAATTTACCCAGATGACTATTCGCGAGATGACCGAAGACCCGCGTGTGATGACCGTTCAGTATTTTGAGTCGATGCGCGAAGCAAGGCACTGGCTTCGAAAGATGACATCGCTATAGAAGTATTGCTCATCATTTCTCTGACGGATTCTTTTTACCGGCTAACAATTTTTCAAGTGTTGCTTCAAGACGTTTTGCTCGCGTTTCTTCTTTCTTTGCGTCACGTATCCAATGCGCATATTCCTTTCGATTGGTATAGCTTAGTGAATCAAAAAAGTTTGCAGCCTTTTTATTTTTAGTGAGCAACCTGGCCAGTGGCTCCGGTATCTCAACAACACGTTCTTCTGTATCGGGTTCAATCTCTACACGAATTGTATCGCCAACGTTTTTGCCGATCGCAACACGAATATCTTTTCGCACCAGAATCACATGACACCCCGTACCCATGTTTACTAATATGCCGCGATATGGAGCGCCATCGAACAACGCTTTTACTTTTACCTGGCCTTTGGTGCCGTATATTTTTTCGACATCGAATGGAATGGACACATAGGCGGTGTCCATGGGAGAATCCGGGTTTTCCAGTATTGCTTTAAACACTTGTTTAACAGGCGCCTTCATTGGTAAAAAATATATCGAGGTAAATTTATTCAGTATCCATTTCAAAAATCCCGTTTTCAAAACAAAATGCCTCGTTTTAGACCTTTGTACCGCATAAAAGTTTGATAAAGTAAAAACCGGCCGTTGTTTTGTTAGGCGTATAGAATTATCTTGCAAGGCTTGAACCCAAAGCCAAGACCCTGTCATCAACCTATGTCAACGAGTTTGCCAGTATAAACATATATGCAGGATCTTATCAGGCATCTCCCCGCGGTCATTTACGAATATACAATCTACCCAGATGGTCAGCCCAGATTTACTTATGTGAGTGAATCCAGCGAAAGCATTTTGGGACTCGCACCGGAAGTAATACTTGCCGATGCATCCATATTGGATTCTATCATTCATGAAGATGATCGTGAGTCGCAGCAGGAGACTTCAGCACTCAGCATACAAGAGAGCCGAGATTGGAATTGGGAAGGGCGCATGCGGGTAAAGGAAAATATAATCTGGGTGGAAGTAAAATCAAATCATGAATTAAGGCCCGATGGTATCATCATCAGGCGTGGTGTAATACAGGATATAACCGAGCGTAAAGAGCTTGCACGCGAAAGTGAGCAACGTTATTTATCGCTGGTTGACAGGTTGCCGATCGGTATAGTTGTACATAAGCAAGGCAAACTTGTTTTTGCAAATTCGCAGGCTTATCAGATACTGGCTTGTAAAAAGTCGGATGAGTTGATCGGTACAGAAGTATTGAATTTTGTACATCCTGAATATCATCAGCGTATAGCACGCAGAATGAAGGAGACTGCAGGACTGCTTGCGCCCATGGTAGAGCAAAAGTATGTGCGCATGGACGGAAAAGTGATTGATGTGGAAACCATGTCATCGCCCTTTACCTTTCAGGGCGAACCATGCATGCAGGTAATCTTCCGCGATATTACCGAGCGTAAACAGACCGAAGAGCGCATCAAGAAAAATGAGACACTGCTTGCACAGCTTTTTCAAAATATACCCATGGCAGTGGTGTTGCTGAATGAACAGGGTAAAGTTGAACAGGTAAATAAAGGCTTTGAAGAAATGTTCGGCTTTACGCTGGACGAACTTAAAGGCAAGAGTATAAATGATTTTATTGTTCCTGAAGAACTCGTACACGAAGGTGTAGATCTGAACAATCTCATCACAGCCAATCGTATTGTTAGCATTGAGACTATACGCAAGAACAGAAACGGGAAGCTGGTAAATGTTATACTATACGGTATGCCGGTAATGCTGGATAACCAGACTATAGGTATATATGGTGTATACGTAGATTTTACCGATCGCAAAAAAGTAGAAGAGGAACTGAAGATACGGAATACCGAGCTTGATAATTTTGTTTATAAAGTATCGCACGATCTGCGCGCGCCACTTTCATCTATACTCGGCCTGGTTAATCTCGCGCGACTGCCAGGTAATACGGATAACCCGATGGATTATATTGATATCATCGGTGAGAAAGTTCAGCACCTCGATCATTTCATTGGCGATGTGCTGAGTCACTCCAAGAACCTGAAAATGGATGTTACTACCAGCAAGGTAGATTTCGAACATATCATCGATCGTACTTTTGAAGATTTGAATTACCTGGAAGGTGCCAAAGAGATGGTTCGCCATGTACGCATCGAGGGTGTTGAATTCTATAGCGATCCGTGGAGGATATCGGAGATCTTTCGTAACCTGATCTCTAACGCAGTAAAGTATCGCCAGTTAAATATTACCACACCCGAGATCAACGTGAAAATACGGGTGGATAATCATCATGCAGAAATTGTTTTTGCCGACAATGGTATTGGTATAGATGACATTAACCTGGCGAAGATTTTTGAAATGTTTTACCGTGCCACCGAGCAATCCGATGGTTCCGGTATAGGGCTATATATCGTTAAGAATGCAGTAGAAAAACTGGGCGGCCAGATTTCTGTGGCCAGTAAAGTAAGCCAGGGAACACGTTTTAGTATTGTTCTTCCTAACAGGATCAGTAGTTTTGTGCCTGCATCCAAATCTCAAGTTGTAGAAGAACACGAATGAAGATCACCGAAGTAACTACACCGCAGCATGCGCGCGAATTTCTGTTGCTGCCTGTAAAGCTTTATAAGAATGAACCTGCGTGGATTCGTCCGCTTGATCAGGACGTTGAAAGCGTTTTTGATTCTGAGAAAAATAAAACGTTCCGGCACGGCACCTGCATCCGATGGATCCTTCAGAACACCGCAGGTGAAACCATTGGCCGTGTGGCAGCTTTCGTAAATGAAAAGACGGTTCACAAAGGCAACGACCAGCCTACTGGCGGAATGGGTTTCTTTGAATGCATTAACAATCGCGATGCTGCATTTTTGCTCTTCGATCAATGTAAAGCCTGGCTTCAAAGTAAAGGCATGGAAGCGATGGATGGCCCCGTTAACTTCGGAAGCCGCGACCGCTGGTGGGGTTTGTTGATTGAGGGATACGATCGTGAACCCAATTACCAGTGCAACTACAACTTTCCGTATTACAAGGATTTTTTTGAAGCATACGGCTTCCAGGTATATTTCTATCAGTTTACATACGCACGAAGCATACAGGGGCCGCTGTCTCCACGTCTTGCTGAGAAGGCTGAGATTGCCAGGCGAGATCCTGACTATGATTTTCGCTACCTGCGTAAAAGTGAATTTGATAAGCTGCCGGAATATCTCATGACGGTATATAATCGTGCGTGGGCTAATCGTTCGGAAAATCCGGAGCTCTCCATGGCACAGGCAAAAATACTCGTCAAGCAGATGAAGCCTATCATGGATGAGAAGCTGCTATATTTTGGTTTCTACAAAGGCGAGCCGGTGTCGTTCTTCTTGTCGTTGCCGGAGATCAACCAGATCTTCAAGTATGTAAATGGTAAACTTGACTGGTTAGGTAAATTAAAATTTGTCTGGCATACGTTCAGGCGCACCAACAAAAAAGCATTTGGTATTCTATTCGGTGTTGTTCCCGAGCACCAGGGTAAAGGTCTTGATGGCGCTATGATCATCAATGCACGTGACGTGCTGCAGCCTAATGCCCGCTACGAACAATACGAAATGAACTGGATCGGAGACTTCAATCCGAAGATGATACTGGTGGTCGAACAGGTGGGAGCAGAAGTTTCAAAACGTCACGCCACCTATCGTAAACTTTTTGATGAAACGAAGCCGTTCAGGCGCGCACCAATTTTAAAATAGGTGTAGAAGTTTTCTCGTTTCCTTAAACTTCTTTTGTCACATAATGTTATTCGCTTACTTGCAACGCGAAGTTTTCAGTCATGAATAAAACCGGAGTTCTTCTTATTAATCTCGGCACACCCGACAGTCCTTCTGTAGGTAATGTGCGTTCTTATCTTTCCCAGTTTCTAAACGATCCACGTGTGATTGATATACCGTGGTTGCTGCGCAAAATGCTGGTGAACCTCATCATCGTTCCGTTCCGCGCACCGAAGTCGGCCAAGATTTATCAGAAGCTGTGGACGGAGAAGGGATCGCCTTTGCTATACTACAGCGAGCGTGCTAAAGATCTTTTACAGGAGCAGTTAGGCGAAACATACCAGGTTCATCTCGCAATGCGCTATAAAAATCCTTCCATACCCGATGTGCTGGAAGTGATGCGAAAGAAAAATTATGAGCGTATTATTGTTGTTACGATGTTTCCGCAGTATGCTTCTGCTTCTACAGGCTCAGCGCTTGAAGAAGTAATGCGTGTTGTAAGTAAATGGTGGGTTATACCGGAGCTTAAATTTGTTAGTCAGTACTTCGATCATCCATCCTATATAGAAGCCTTTGCCGAGCGTGGCAGAAAATATAATATCAATGAATACGATCACGTGCTTTTCTCGTACCACGGTTTGCCTGAGCGCCAGGTTGATAAGGTATATGACAATGGTTTGTGTTCAGGACATAACTGTGAACATGAGGTAACCGAAGAGAACAGATATTGCTATAAAGCAACGTGCTATGCTACTACCCGTTTGCTGGCAGCAGCACTAAATATACCTGAAGAGAAGTATACAGTTTGCTTTCAATCACGCCTCGATAAAAAATGGCTCAAGCCATTCTCCGATGAAGTAGTTCGTCAGTGTGGTGATAAGGGGATGAAGAAAATCCTCGTATTCTCACCTGCGTTTACTGCCGATTGTCTAGAAACCATTATCGAGATCGGAGATGAATACCAGGAAATCTTTACCGAACACGGAGGTGAGAAAGTTCAATTAGTAGAAAGTCTTAACGATCATCCGCTTTGGATTAAGTGTTTGAAGGAGCTGGTGGTTGGTAAATAGTCTGTTGCAAGTAGGTATATATTTCAATGATG
>DJFR01000109.1 GCA_002432545.1 Flammeovirgaceae bacterium UBA5867
CAGACTGAACGTACATACACACTTAACCACCTACACACGTAAACACGTTAGCGTACACACGTAAACACGTTATTCGAATACCGCCTCGCTCTTCGTAATGCCACTCTCATTAAACGCCTCGATCGTATAATAATACTTCTCTCTTGCGTTAAGACTATTGATCGTTACCGTAGTGGCATCGTATACCATATAGTTTTGGTATAGCTTGTCTTTGGCGATGCCGTAGCTGATAACGTAGCCTGTGGCGTTGGCGGCTTTGTCCCATGTGAGGGTTACGCTGCGTTTATCGTTCGCGTTACGTTGAGCTTGCAGGTTTGTGATTTTCGCAGGGAGGTCGCCATTGGCTTTACCGAAAACTCGCAGTCCGCTGACAGCAAAATTACCACCCGGCACCTGCACATTTGAAAGTTTAATATACCGGAACGCTATCTTTTGTTTCAACGGAAAATATGGATGTGATTTATCCGTTTCACTTTTTGATTGATCGATCAGCATTGTCCAATCGGTTCCGTTGTCAGAATATTCAACAGTATATCTGTGGAAGATATCTTTTTGTCTGCCAAAGATTTTTGTGTTGTGTTCGGCAAAGTTGATCTGGACAGCATATACATCTACAGTCTTTTCCAGATCAAGTATAATGTGCTCACCAGCATTTCCGGTTTGTGCAGACCAGTATGTTCGCATATCTTCATCCGTTATATAGCTTGCAGGAAGCGAATCAATAGACGATGATACCTGAACAGGTTTATTATACGACAACAGCATCCATCCCGGGAAAATTTCTTCGAAATTGTTGATCTGCTTCTTCGGCATAATCATCGGGTAGTCGCCATACTTGGTTGTAGCATACAGTGTACCTTGTGCATCAAAAAATGTAGGATATAGCACCAGCCTGCGCTCGAACATGTGCTTTACCGAAATTGTACTTGTACCAATGTGCCAGTAATTTTTATAGGCATCCGCAAATGTACTTCCATGACCGGCAGCCGTGGCAAAACCTCCGGGCTTATAAGCAAACGGGTTGTGCGCCTGAATCGTAAATGGTCCTAACGGACTATCGCCTGTATAAACAGCATCGCTATAGCTTTTGTATTCGGTACCCGGACCAGCATATTGCAGATAATATTTACCATTGTGCTTATTTACCCATGCACCTTCAATCCACGGAGCCTGCTTCTTCAACGTGTTATTATCGCCCGGCACTTCCCATCCATGATTGGCGGTATCCGCGCGAAGCAATTCTTTCGGTTGTCCTATAAATGAAAAGTTCTTTTTGTAATCAACCTCCACACCATATATAGGATTTACATTCGAGCATCCCCAGTATAGATATAGTTTCTTATCATCATCCAGGTAGAACCCGGGGTCCCAGACTGGTCGTTCGAGTTGCGCACGTGCTATGCTCCATTTGCCACTGAGCGGATCAGATGATTTATATACCGTACTCTTCTCATTGGATGACGCCAGGAAATATAGTGTATCTTCTATCGCTATGGCAGTGGGCGCATATTCCTCCACCGGTATTTCATTGGTTTCAATGAATGTCCAATCAACCAGGTCGTTCGAATGCCAATACCCTCCCGACTTGGATGCAAACAAGAAGTAGCGATCCTTAAACCAGACGATGCTTGGGTCGGCCGCTTCTCTTCGTGAAGGTTCGTCCAGGCAGAATCGGTAACTTATATCAATAGGATTGCAAAATGTTTGTGGGATCTCTATAACAGCCTCGGGCTCGTTCTTTTTACACGCTGCAAGGCAATACACTACTGTCAGGAATATAATTGCTTGTTTTACTGCTTTCATCGGGTTGGTTTAGTATTATGTGTAAATTTAACACCTATAACTAAATCCAGCATATTCCTTCCACAATTTTTATTCACCACAAACTAACAACTGCTGTCTCACTGATCTGCCGTAAACAAAACATAGCGTTTATCAGCCGCAGCACGTTTCCAGAACTCACGGGATTGATCAAACCATTGCCAGGTATATTCAAGATCTTCATCAGATGTCTCATAGACCTCCTTGTCGATTTGCAAATACTTCTGCTTGAATTGCTCGATCGTGATTTTAGCAAGAGCGCTATAGATGTCACTAACCTGCTGTGGTGACTTGAGAGACATGATATAATCATCTTCTGAATACAGAATTTCTCCCGCCAGTATAAAATGATTCAAAGGATACCCACCGTTTTTCCATTCCAGTTTTCCATCGGTCAATGTCCTGTGAATGGCATCCCAGGTCTTGTCCAATTCGCACACCCATTCGGGGTGATCCTCGAAGTATACTTCTTCAATATCGCCTTGTAAATAATCAAGTCGCTCTTCATCATCCGAAAATGATTTCAAATGATCAACTGCTTTCTTATCCAATGAAAATAATACACCCAGACAGCTCATGGTTTATATACTGATTTTTGATTGATACGATTGCCTGAATTACATTTCCAGTTTCAACGATTCTCCTTCTATAAATTTACCTTTGGACGAGGTGATCTTTATCTTCTGATCATTCGTATAGCCAAGCGTTTCACCACTTCGAAGCGTAACATCACTCACAATAACATACGCACAAATATTCAGAATAAAATTATATAGCTCTTCCAGTTTTAATTTTGAATCAACTACCTCTATCTCCTGTTTTCCGAACCAGGACAAACCATACGTATATACACTGTTACCAGTTTGTGCACCGCGTAAACCAATATAAATCCACAACGGTATAGGAGCGCCATCACCTTTCAAATCCTCAACAAAGTCAAGGTATTGTTCCCTGGGAATCAACAACGTCTGGCTTCCCTGGTAAACACCAACAGCGCTAGATGTAGACAGGATAGCACAAAGTACTTTACTAAAAATCTGGTAGCGCTCCACGGCACTCCTCTTACCCGACATCATAGAAACAATAGCGTGTCCGTTGTGTTCCTTTAAATCCTGCAGAGCGGTTTGCCAGTTGTAAGCATACTGCGCGGTCCCTTCAATATCACCCGAAGGTATTTGAGCAGGCATATAGGCAATGGCAACCATCTCGCCATTAATGCCGAACACAGCCGTATTATCATCGCCTTGCACATCGGTAACATTTAATCCCCAAAAACTTTTCAGGTTCTCAATAACGCTGTTCAAATTATATTGTTCGCCATTGTTAAACATTGGCATCGCCAGCAGCATCTTACTTTCCGGTTGTGCAGAAGATGGCGTTTCTTTCTTTTTAAAAATATCGAACAAGCCCATGTATATGTTTTAATTTATAGTATAGTAAATGTCATTAGCTTCAGGCTGCAAGCTACTGGTAAAAATGCATATTTTCGATCATGAAACTGCTAACAAATCGTTGTCTCAAAAATCCGGAGCCTCAATAGCAAGCACCACTTCCACCTGCCTCTTGTTCTGTCAGCAGTTGGAAACCAGCAGCCAGCAACTTTTTTTCGCTTCCGAACATTTTCGTCCGCAAACGGCCAGCGTAGTATAGCTATTCCGTTGAACGACAATATTTTATCTGCGGCATTAAGCTTGCAATGGAAATGCAAAACCCAAACCTATGTTCCTGAAGACCTTTGTGCGTACGTTTAAGAAAAATCGTTTCTTCTCGCTTCTCAACGTATTCGGACTTGCCCTCGGCATGAGCGTTTTCCTGCTTATTGCCCTATATATAAAATTCGAAAGCAGCTACGAAGATTTTAATCCATCTGCATCATCCATCTACCGCATCGCGTTGGAAGTATACCGGAACGAGGAACGTTTACAGGCGAGTGCCGAGAACTATCCGGCTCTTACACATGCACTCGCTGATCTTCCCGAAGTTCTGGATGTTACACGTGCCTATAATTTAGGCTATAAGAATAACGTAATCATCACGAATGAGCATGGTTCGCACGGACCGGTTGCCTTCAAGCAAAAAAAATTCCTCTATGCCGATTCTTCGTTTCTGTCAGTAATGGGTTATACGTTATCCGCTGGTGATATTAAAACAGCACTGGCTGAGCCCAACAAAGCGGTGATTACCCGGGAGTATGCAAAGCTATATTTCGGTAATGAAAATCCGATTGGTAAAGCATTACACATGCACGATGATGACAACAACGATGAACTCGTGCATGTAACCGGAGTAGTGGATGAGACACACGACAACACGCATTTGAAATTCGATATACTCTTCTCTTATAAAACACTATTCGCGCGGCAAGGCGATCCAACCTATTATGCATATGGAGGCATACCGCGCTTCGACCTGAGCTGGACTCGCAACGACATGTATACTTATGTGAAGCTACGTCCTGGTACAAACGTAAGTGACTTCACCAAACGTCTTAACACACTCGAAGAAAAGTATAATCCAAATGTCAAGAAAAGTGAACAACGAAATGTATTCACGGTGCAACCACTGCGCGATATACACCTTACCTCGCAACTGGCAGACGAAGCCGAACTGAACAGCGATGGACGCATCCTATATTTCATGGGACTGATTGGTTTGTTCGTACTGGGTATATCTTTAATCAACTATGTAAACCTGGCTACTGCACAGGCCATGGAACGCGCACGCGAAGTAGGCGTTCGTAAAATCATGGGGGCGCTGAAAGTCCAACTCGTAAAACAATTTCTTACAGAAGCAGGACTTATCAATCTTGCCGGTATTGCGATGTCCCTTGCACTGGTGAGCGCTATACTACCTGTATTCAACTCTATCTCCGGATTACCACTCGATGTAAATTATTTACTCCAACCCTGGTTTGTGGTTTTACTATTTATACTGTGGATGGGTGGTACGATGCTCGCAGGTTTTTACCCGGCCTGGATACTATCATCTTTCAGTCCGTTGCTGATTGTTAAAGGCAGAATGAAAAACAGTACCAGGGGAGTACTGCTGCGTAAGTCTTTGGTGGTGGTTCAATTCGTAGCTTCTGTATCATTGATTGCCGGAACACTCATTGTATATAGTCAGCTGAATCACATGCTGAATCAAAATATAGGGGTAAATATAGACCAGGTAATGATCGTGGAGCGTCCGGGGATTGGGCCACGATTGCCAGGGTTCAATGCATCGGTGGAAGCATTCCGTAATGAATTAAAAGGCAGTGCAGCCGTAGAGTCGTTTAGTATGTCTTATACCATACCGGGCAAACAGCGTCAGTATAAAATAGATGTAAAGCGTTATGGTACCGGTGACGACCAACTTATTTCTGTTCTCACAAACAGTATGGATTATGAGTTTACAGATGTCTATAAAATGAAACTACTGGCCGGCAGAACATTCTCACAAGAGCATGTGCAAGATGTGGATACATCTGTGGTGATCACAGCTTCACTGGTGAAACAGTTGGGCTTTAAAGATCCGGAAGACGCTATAGGGCAAACGCTGTCTATTCCGGATTGGTATGATCCTATCATTGTAGGTGTTGTGAACGATTACCACCAGGTATCATTAAAGAATCCGCTACAACCCACCGTGTTTTATTGCGACACACAAAACGCGGAATACTATTCACTGCGCGTTCATTCCAAAAACATACATGAGACAATCGCGCAGATTGAGAAAGCCTATACCAAAGCATTTCCGGGAAATCCGTTCGAATACTTTTTCCTCGATGACTATTTTAACGCGCAATATAAAAATGAGCGCCAGTTCGGTATGCTCTTCACAACGTTTGCTGCACTGGCACTGGCCATTGGTTGCCTCGGACTGTTAGGACTTGCCGCCTATACTACGATGCAGCGCACCAAAGAAATTGGCATACGAAAAGTATTAGGCTCGAGCGAAATCGGAATTTTCTTCCACCTGTCCAAAGAATATATCAGGCTCATTCTTATTGCTACATTTCTAGCCGTGCCACTGGTATATTTTGTTATGAACGAATGGATAGAAAGCTTCCCATATCATATAGCCATTCACGCAAATGTATTTATTATAGCAGGTGGCTTTGTGCTCGTCATGGCCATGCTTACTGTGAGTTTCCAGACTATCAAAGCAGCACGCGCGAATCCCGTGAAATCTTTACGAAGCGAATAGTCTTCGCCACTGGTCTCAAACTCCTGGCTACTGGTTCTTGTGGCTAGTAGCTTGCAGCCAGATCCATAGTATCAGTATAAGTCTCATCGGATAATATAGTATCGGCATTTTGGCTGCTGGCCTCTGATTACAGGAAAAACAAGCTGCCAGATCATACTATATATATACCGGTCAGGTAAATATTCAACAGCCAGAATCAGCAACTGGTAGCCAGAAGCCTTTAAAAAACAAATATACCCTTAACAATTTGCAGTTTTTGCATCAGGAGGCAGTTGTAATTTTAAATATTACGCTTCTATTGTCAATCCTGAACCTTTTAGTTAAGTTCGATATACTTTATAAAAATCCCCCTCGATATGAAAAATCAACAACCCACCTTAGCAGCCAATAGGCATGCCTGCAGGCTTGGTGTGTCACCACCTGGATTGACGACTCCGCAACTCCGATCGTGTATGGTATAGCATACCGATACGTTTCCTCAATTTTCGTCTATAGTATATCAGTCTTTAATCATCCTGATATTTTCAGCGTTGGTTAGATATCCTTTTGTTTCCGGCTACGGTTCCCTTCTTCTGTTGTACTATTCGTCTTTTCAACCTCACATTTATGAAAAGCATTATGTTATGTGCCATAGGGTCTGCATGACCTTACTGCTATTGCTATGCCCACTCGCATAGCGTACTAAACAACCACCTCACCTGTCATTTTTCATTAAAGCAAAAACTCTCGTTTATGAAAAGAATTTTATTCAGTTCGTTCATAGCCACTGCGCTATGTTGTCTGCTCTCGTTTGCCTTGTCTGCTCAACCTTGTACACCCGTTAACAAAATCTCGTCCTTTCTCTACAGCGGCTTCATTGTTGGCGAGCAAAACACGATGGAGCTCCGGGCTGAAAATGGCAGTATATATTTAAGGGGCAGATTCACCGTTACTGGTGGCACACTTCCTCCTGGAATTATACTTGACGGAAATAAGATAACTGGTATACCAACGGCAGTCGGAACCTATACATTCACCATTGGAGCATCGTCTGCTCCGGGATGCCCTATATTTGAAAGAATGTTTACACTGCAAGTCTCGTGGAATTTACCGTGCAGTGGGTTTGCAATAACATCCACATCAAAGCTTCCACCAACCAGGGTCGGATATAGCGGATCGGTTACTTTCCAAACCGAGCATTTTGATTCCGTTCAATATACTGCGGTTAGTTTACCGCCTGGATTTTCATTCACCCATACGGCAGGTTCGTATGAAGCATCCGTGACAGGCTCCCCCGAGTACGCAGGTCCGCATGAAATCATACTTGCTGCACAAACCAACAAGGGCTGTCGTGATACAATTCGGTATACCTGGCAAACCCAATGCCCCACAGGTCTCCTCGAATCGTTAACACCGCTTGGTCCGAAGCTACCGTATGGCGTTACTGGTATACCATACAATCAACTTTTCTACAGCGGCTATTCAGAGTACCCCATCTTCGTATCAGAAGGCTCGCTTCCACCAGGACTTATTTTCGAGAATAACCGCATCATTGGCACACCCACAACAGCCGGTATATATAACTTCAAAATTAAAGTCATACATCCATCCATAGCATGTGTCTATATTGAGCAATCATACTATATCGAAGTGTCGCCACCGAACACCATTTGCAAAATTTATGATGCTATCGCGCCAACAGCAGCAGAAGTTGCATCGAATACGTATTACTCAAAAGAAACTTTCACTATAACATTCACAGCCAGTATAGCAGGGATTGCGGACGACAGTGCCAGGTTTATACTAACGGCAGGTTCCTTACCGAGTGGAGCTACTTTAAATGGGAATACACTGAGTGGAAAGTTTAATCTTGGTGGGCCATGGCATTTCTCGATCGGTGCATTTTCAAAAGACGGTTGTCCGTATTACGAGCAGCAATACGTTATACAATTCATCCAGAAAGATCCATGCGATTCTTTTGGGTTAGCGGTACTTATGGGTGAGCCTGGATTTACGATGGTTGGAGTAAATATGTTTGTACTGGTCGGCACTTCAAATTTTGATTCTGTAACCTATGAAGCTGTCCATTTACCGGTTGGATTTGTAGCTAGGGACTACGGGGGAAGCATAGAAGTATCCGGGCGCGCACTTTATGAAGGCTATGAAGAATTTGTGATTGCAGGAGCTACGGCTGAGGGCTGCCAGGACACGTTGACAATCGGGCAAAATTTTACATGTCTTATGTCGCAGCCTTTTGTTCCGGATGCAAAAAGATTTTCTTATCTCCCCATCAACGAAGTATACTCTCAATATGTAGGCTTCGAAGATCCCTATATGATTGTCGATGTCGATTACAGTTTGTTCCGCATAGAATTAACAGCGGGCTCATTGCCGCCCGGCCTTACACTTATGGACAGTAACTATGTTGGCGGTTTCATCAAAGGAACACCAACCACGGCAGGAACCTATACATTTACTGTGAGTGCCATTATTTCAGAATGTACTATTAACGAGCAAGTCTATACGCTCGTAGTACGTGACACTACTACTCCTTTCCAGTCGTTCACATTACATCCGGTTTGCTCCGATGACGTTATGTCTAAGACATGGCGAGTCAACAATCCTAATGGCTTTAGTATTCCTATTCGTTACGGACCAGTATACTACAATGGTTATACTTCCTCTATACTTCCTTTCGGTATAGCACCTGCTGGCGAATTCTATATTACAATCTATGCTGATAAAACTTTGTCGCCTACGCTCCCCGGTACACTCCGATTAAGTTGGACAGACGCGGATGGGACACCGCGCAGCATTACCAAATCTGCCAGCACAGAATTATGTGATCCTCCCGCATGTGCGTACGCTTCAGATGTAGTTTCAGTTCACCAGGGACTCACCAAAAATGGCTACAATGTAGACATTGATGCCAGCAAAACAGCACTACCACTTGGCACCCCCGATACCGGTGACGGAAATTTTGGTGCTGTTCGCTACTATTCACTCGGCTACAACGGATTTATAGTATTGCGTATGAGCAGTAATATATACAATGAAACAGGTAACGACTTCATTGTACATGAATACTCCTATGGCGAACCTACATTTGCCAAAAATCCAGAACGTGCTGAAGTACAAATCTCACAGAACGGTACTACCTGGATATCATTAGGACTAACAACACCGGCTTCATGTCAGGGTACACTTGATCATGCCTTTGATATAGCTGGTAAATTACCCTGGTTCCGCTATGTGAAAGTGATTGATAAAACTGATCGCAATGCACGTGTACTGAACGGTGCGTGTAGCCCTACCGCTGTATTTGCCTTTGATGGCCTCTCCGATGGTTTTGACCTGGATGCCATCACCTGTGCCAATGGCAATGCCGTTGCGCGTGAAGTAGCAGCGATAGAAGAAGAATCATCAAACACCAGCACATCCGTTCTACACCCGAACCCGGTAAAAGACTGGCTCACNNCGATCCGGCTTCTATAAATTCATAAAAGACTAACAGAATAAAGGAGGCTACAAACATTCATAGCCTCCTTTTTTACTATACATCTAAGAAAAATACTTTTGCTATAAAATTACTTCTTACTCTATTTCTGTCGGGTAATAGAAACGTATATTTAAGTAAATCAACTAACAGTCAGAGGTTAGCCACTCGGAGCTATCTATTGCTCCGTACTAAGAATATAATTACTCCGCGAAGGATGAATCGTCAATCCCGGCACCGACTCACATTTCAACCCGCAGTTCCCAGCCACAGCCTCGATTGCTTCACGCGATATCATAAGCAACTTTGCTCTCTTTGAAGTTTGTGAATACGAAGAGAAAAGAACATATAGCATAAAACGGGTAAATGAAATTATTTTACCGCGTTTGATACATTGATATAATAATGCCAATGCATCGCGATAGGATGAAGTCTTTTCATCAATCACATCGGCTACTACAATTTTCCCTTTGCTGCTCATATAGCCCGATAACATATCGATAACCTGTCCGAAAGATTGCAGATCGGGAAAATATTGCGAAATGCTGAGCAGTACAATGAAGTCATATTGCTTCCCCGCCAGTTGTTGTTGCAGTGTTAACCGGGTTTGTTCGGTATCAGTACTGATGAGAACAAAAGTATAGTGTGGGTGATTGTGCCTTGCCTGTTCAATGAAAAACGGATTTATATCAGCACCTGCTATATAGTTCGTGGTGTGCTTCAGATCGTCAATCAGGAAAGCCGGTCCACAGCCATAGTCGAGTATGTGATGTGATGCATTGATCTGAAGGGTTGCAACAAGTCTCTTTGCAAAGCCCTGCGTTGCAATCTTCATTACTTCATAGAACGCTGTTTTTTGAGTCTCCCAGAATTTTCCCCATTCTCCTGACTGAACTGTATCGCTGGTAACACCAGCATTTTTTGTAGCCTGCATTTAAGCTGAGTATATACAGCCAAAGGTAAGTAAAATATTGTTCGTTGCTCGCATAAGCGAAGTGTCGTACGTCCATTCGCGGACAAAAGTGTGTGTGATCGAACGGTATACTTTACTGAAATCGCTATTTTGCAAGTGTCCTGCCACTGGCATACATATTGACATACCGGAACCATGATCAAAAATTACCTACTCATAACCTATCGCAGCATGATGAAGAATAAAGCCTTCATCATCATCAATGTGTTCGGCATGGGCATCGCACTCGCCTGCTGTATTGTGAGTTTTCTTGCGTATCAATATGACACTGACTTTAATACAGTTCATAAAAACGGAGAACATATTTACCGCGTCAGTGTAATACGCTCTTTCGAAAATACACGAACACGTTTTGGATATGCATCACTTCCATTAGGGAATATTATCGATAAGACTTTTCACGATGTTGACTACTCTTCGCTCTACACGGATTCATACTCCAACTTCAAGCGCGAAGATGATTTGTTTGCCTCGCGTGTCTCGTATGTAGAGCCTGACTTCTTCAAAATGTTCTCGTTCAATTTCATTGCCGGATCAGCGGCTGCACTGAACGACAAGAGCAATGTATTGATCAGCGAATCTGTCGCCATACGTTTATTCAACAGCCCTGCAGAAGCTCTTGGCAAAACCATGACACAGGTATATGGACAGGAATTGAAGGAGATAAAGATTGCCGGTATATTTCAGGATCCTCCCATGAACTCTTCTTTCCATAAACATGGCGGATCGGCATTCATGAATTTTGAAAACTATAAAGATGAATTTCCGCAGGCTACTGAAAATGACTGGCACCAGTTAGGAACGTTGTACATCCAGATCAATGACTTGAACCGAAAAGATATAGTATATAAGCAATTGCAACCCTATACCAAAAACAACAACGAGGTACAGGAAAATTTTCAGTTGGCAGAATTCACGCTTGATCCGTTTCTTACGATGGCACATCGCGACCGTGACCAGGACATTCGCGCACAAACGTGGGGAGCTCCACCGGTAGCGGCCATCATCGGATCCGTTATTATGAGCGGACTGATCTTGCTGATCGCTTGTTTTAACCTGACCAATACGGCCATCGCTATTTCTTCCAGACGATTGAAAGAAATCGGCATCCGTAAAGTAATGGGAAGTGTACGCATCCAACTCATCATTCAATTTATAGGTGAAACAACCTGTGCATGTCTTCTTGCTTTGATCGTTGGCCTCGCCCTGACAAGCTTTCTGGTAGAAGGGTGGAACCTGATGACTGGGAATAATATACACCTTGAAGTAAATTACTTCAATCAACCTTCATTCTTACTCTTTATTCTTGCGTTACTTTTTATCACGGGTATTGTGGCGGGGAGTTACCCGGCATTTTATATCAGCAAGTTTCAACCGGTAAGTATACTGAAAGGCAAACTCAAGTTTGGGGGTACAAACTACTTTACGCGTATTCTGCTATGTCTTCAGTTTGCAATCTCGTTGATCTCGATCGTGAGTGCGTTTGCATTCTTACAAAATGCACGTTACCAACGGGAGTATGATCTTGGTTTTGATATTCGCGGCTCGGTAATCGCCCCGGTTAATAATCAAAGCGAATTTGACACGTACCGGAATGCTTTGCAAAGCAACCCGGAAATACTATCTATAGCGGGTGCTAAAAGTACCATTGGAGCATTCAGAATGCATGAAGCTGTGGAGCACGAACTGAAAAAATCCGAGGTCGATATCATTGAAGTAGGTGATGATTACCTGAACACATTCAATCTCAAACTGACCAGTGGTCGTGATTTCATAAAGAACTCCAAAACGGATATGAAAGAATCTGTGATCATCACAGAAAATATGGCTACACTCTTCGAACTCGACAAACCGCTAGGCAAGGAAATTATATGGAGAGATAGTATTCGACTTTTTGTCGTGGGTGTTGTAAAAGATATATATACTCAGGGACTCTGGCGCGACCGCGATGCATTGATGATGCGCTATATCCCTGCTGAACAATACAGCAACATTATCGTCAATGCAAAAGCTGAAGATATAGCTTCTGTGCAGAGTTATATGGAGAAGGAATGGTATAAAATTTTCCCGAACCGATTATACCCCGGCCGCATGCTGGCTTCCGATCTGCAGACAGCCACAAACCTCAACATGAGTGTGGTATATGGATATACTTTCCTCGGTACGATTGCGCTTCTCCTCTCCGTTACGGGATTATTCAGTCTCGTCTCCCTGAATATTGTAAAGCGCATGAAAGAGATTGGCGTACGCAAAATTCTCGGAGCATCTGTTCTTAACATCAGCCGGATTGTCAATGCGGAATTTATCATCATTCTGTTAGCTGCTTCTGTATTAGGTGCATGGGCCGGTTATACCTGGTCGAATACGATTATGAGCAACATATGGCGATACTACCAAGGCGTTGATATATATACTGCAGCAACAGCTGTGGGAGTGCTGCTGACAGTCTGCGGCCTCACCATTGGTTACAAGATATATAGCATTGCCACGATGGACCCGGCAAAAACACTGCGCGATGAATAGAGAACACGCACAGACCCTCTCAGGTATAGGTCAAAAAAGGTCCTGAAGAAATTCAGGGCCTTTTATATTTTTGGAAGGTGATACAAATCGAAGAATACGCTTTATACTTCTATTCCCTCCATACTTCAACACAAGTACCCTTACCTGTTGAAGATACCAGGGTAAACTTAAAGTTTATTTGCAATGCTCTTAGCTGAATGCTCTTTAGTCCCTTACCGTACGTTATCTGTCTTAAGTCAAAGCCAATGCCGTCATCAACGATCTTTAATCGTATCGCTTGTCCATTCTGCATAAGCGATACTGTTATGTTTTTACATTGCGCATATTTTATACTGTTGTTGATGGTCTCCTTTGCAAAGAGTAGCAGATTTCGTTTTTCTGTCTTTATGAGTGGCTTTGTCTTTTTATCCGAAATAATATTTACATGAAATTCAATCTGGTTTGCCACGCATACCGGTAAGGCGAATTTTTTGATTCGCTCCATCAACTCGAAAATGGTGTCCTCCGATTCTTCCAATACCCATATCATATCGCGTAAGCCGGTAGTTGCCTGCGTGATTGACTCCTCGATCTGATCAAGATGAAGTTTGTTTTCAGGCTCGCGCTTTGCCAGGTGTGTAAAGATCTTCAATGTATTCAGTACACTGCCTATATCATCATGAAGATCGTTACCAATTTCCTTGCGTATCTCCTGTTGCTTTCGCAGTTGATCGATGCGATAACGGAGTAACGCGTAGATTAAAACTCCGCCCATAAGTACAATAGCAAATTTAAATATACCGGTCTGATACCATTTTGGCATATAGGTTAGACTCAATGCAAGCGGTGTCTCATTCCAGATACCGTCTTCATTGGCAGCACGAACTTGCAGCGTATAGTTACCCGGAGAAAGTCCGATCAGATCCACAAAATTCTGCTTGCCCAAATCAATCCAGTCATTATTGAGTTCGTTGATTTTATAAGCATACCGGACTTCCTTCGGATTGCTGAAGTTCAGAGCCGAAAACGATACGGTAGTTTGTAAAACATCGGTAGGTATAGTCATAGTTTTCATCCGGATATGACATGTATCCATTACGCGCGACTTCGTATTCACTTTCATATTCCAGAAGTATAGATCAGGAGGACGCGTATTGTGAGGTAACAGCAACGGATCGATAATTGTAAAACCATCAACACCGCCCGCAATAATATATTGATCATCCTGGTAACCACAGAGCTGTTCAAAGGCATTCGTATTAAGACCGTCCGTTTGAAAATAATTCTTGATTTTTAACGGATTCAAGTTAATCAGCGAGAGCCCGTTATTTGTGGTTGCCAGTATAGCTTTATTCGCAAAAGGGAAAACCCGGTATATACATGTATTATTGAGTCCATCTTCTGATCGGATTATCTTCTTTACATGAAACTGTTTGTCAGTCTCAATTAATCCATCGCCATACGTAGCAATATAAAACCGGTCATCTGTTTCACACATATCCATAAAATTACTCATCACTTCCTGTGTCAGGTTATCACGAAGCGTATGTGTAGTATATTTAGCAGTAAGCGGATTGAAAGCAATGACAGATCGTTCCGTAAGGATCATTACCTCGTTGTTCTTTGTCTTGTATAAATAATTAATAATCGAGAGACCTTCAATCCGATATTCTTTCGATTGCCGGTGGAAGACTTGTATATTATTCGTGTGTGTATTCCAAACCGAGAGTCCTTTCTGTACAATACTTCCAAATAATACAAGCGAATCGTTATACTGAATACCACAACTAAGATGATCGGAATCTAATGCTTTCATAGACGGTATAACTGCATGAGCAGGCTTGAGTCTGTTGCCCTCAATGATATGGAACCCGTTTTTATTGGAGACAAAGATTCGATTCGCAGGATCTTTGAAAAGCATCAGGTTAGAACTGGCCTTGTCTATTTGCACGATCATGCCTGTGTTCGTATTTACCTGGTAAAGACCGTTCTCATCACCACAGTAAAGTATATCTTCTGAAACCGGTAATACAGAAAACAGATGTTTCAGCTTAACATCTGATCCATACTCAGAGAATGATTTGAAATGTGCAGCTTGTGTCGGAAACGAAGCAATGCCTGCCAATGTACCTAGCCATGCGCGATGAGTCATTGAATCATAGTATATATCATAGGCAGATGTAAACAGATTATGGTCCGGGTTGTTGTCCTTAAAAGAAACGATTTTTTTAGACAACAGATTATATTCATATATACCTTTTGACGTAGCGAGTAACAAAGACGAATCAGAAGAAGCGGCAATACTTTGTATTTCTGAGTGGTATATCAATGGATTATCACGATCTGCCGGTATTATTGTTAACGATTCCGTATCCAACACTTTCAAGCCGATACTGCTGGCCATGTAGAGTGTATGCTCCAACATAACACCATCCCAAAACCGAAGCCGGGTATTTATACCCGCAACATTAAGCTCATCGGCACGGAATGTACGAATGTGATTGAGGTCTTTATCGAGCACGATGATACCATATCCATCAGCACAAATGATCATGCGTTGCTGATGGTCGAAGTATATCATCGCGATGTTCAGTTCACCTTTCTCAAGGTGGCATCGGGCATGAATATCAATCGGCAAACTTTTCCCTTCCGGTATATAGTATGCATAGGCAAAGTCCAATCCGGCTATCCATAGGGTATCACCTTTCAGCGCGAGGCATCGTCTCCACTTTACATTGTCAGGATTGCTGGAATCGAGCGGAATTCTGCGTGTTACGATTCGTGTCTGTAAATCAATAGAGCATGCTTCGCCATAAGACAATAGTACCCAGATACAGTTTCGTTTTTTGTCTTCCAGAATGTCGGACACAAAACTCCCGTTGAGTTTTTGTTTTGCTTGTGAGCGCTTGGTGAAAGTCTGAAAGCGACTTCCGTCAAAGAGATTAAGTCCTTCCTGTGTACCGATCCAGAAGAAACCGTAAGAGTCCTTTATAATTTTAGTAGTGTAGTAACTGGAGAGTCCTTCGTTTTGGGTATATTTAATAGGCGTAACAAATTTCGTCTCCTGAGCAAGACACGCGACCGTTGGATAGAGTATAACAGTTAGGAGTATATAATAGCCAAAGCTTTTCACAACAATTAGTAAGCTACGAAAATGAAGTCTCAAAAAAAACGGAAGTGGACTGTTTTCTTTATTATAAAAGCAGTTGGTGGATCTATTTGTGAAACAATCAAAATGATTAATGAGGTCCGCATGCAGGAGCTAAATAGCAAAATCTCCGTTGTGATATGTCTCAATTTTGCAAAAGAGCATCTCGGTCCATTATTAACAGGAGACGAATCATTTATACCCGGCACCGGGGAAACCTTAACACCAACTACAGTTTTCCTTGAGTTAATGCCAGGCGCCAACACCAAGTTTCCGAATGATCTTCACGTGATATTAGAGCGATCAACTTTTGACATTACAGATCCTTATGATATAGAAAAATATTTCAAAGATCATATTCTTCGAACACGTCAGGCTTCTCACTATTTATTGTTTACATGGGATCACGGCAAAGGATATGGAATCTTTGAAGATACTTCTGATCAAACTGATGGGATGAAAATCATTCATCAACCAGAAGTTAAGATTTTAACAATGGAGGAATTAAAAAACGCCATAAGCTGTGCTTTCGGAAAGCGTAAAATAGACCTCGTAGTTATGATGAACTGTCTTATGCAAATGGTAGATACTGGGTATGCACTACGAAACAATGCAAAATACCTGGTGGCGCCACAAACCGATATAGATTTCAGAGGGTATAATTACTCCTATATTTTCCAGGCCATACTTAACAAACCCAATATCAAACCGAGGAAATTGGCAAAACTCGCAGTCAGATCTTTTAGCTCTAAAGTATATATTAACCGCGAGCTGGGTAACAACATAAAAAGCAAAACGGCAATCTTTGCAGTTGATTTACGTCACTATACAACATTCGGTAAACACATTGATCAATTAGTATTCCATCTGCTAAGCAAACTGAATTCAAGTGATGCATTGACAACTATTCGTAAAATCAGGATAGCAAGCATGATAAATTCTGTTACAAATTTCGCAGATTTATATACCTTCCTCGACCTCCTAAGAAGCAATAAAATTTTTGACGATGTATATGTCGCATCGCTCATGTTATCCGTGAAGGACTTACTCGTGATTGAAAGCCATATTGGTGACAAACTCACTGTGCCTACAACGGGGCTCATCATTTATTTCCCGGATGCACTTCCGGAAAACGAAGCGCCATTACCTGGCTTTGACGAGTTCTTTGAAACGGAATTTATCAGGCGAACAAAGTGGCTGTTGCTTATAGAGAAAATGCTATAGGCCCGCTAATTATTTCTTAGCACTATATTTTGCCTTCTTAGCTCCCGCGCGTGTCTCAAGTATCTTGCTGCCCGTGCCAGGAACCTTGGTCGGCAGATTAGCCGTTATGGTCATCAGAGTTCCATTGACTCCATCGGGAGCAAAAACAACAGACAATTTTCTCCGTGCAAAGAAATCTTTTGTAAGCAAGGCATCTCTATAATTGTCTTTTATAGCAGGATCGTTCACCGGCAGTTCACTGTCTTCCACTATATTTCCAATACTTTCAAGGCCGAATGCAATTCTCAGAATTGATTTCTTCCCATCGTTACTCCGGCTAAATTTAATTTCCGGTTTTACCAAAACTTCACCAATCGTTTCACGGTCAAGTTTCACTCTAACTGCAGGTTTCGCCATATCGTTATATGTTTAGGGTATTGTAAATTACACTATATCTCCACCAACTTCCTCCGTATAGCTTCCATCGCCATTCCTACCCGGCTCTGTACATTCAACTTCTCGAACAACGATTCACGATAGCCATCAATTGTACGCTCGGCAAGATTCATTTCCGAAGCAATTTGTTTATAGGTCATGTCGGTACATGCCAACTTCAAAAACATCATCTCACGATCGGTAAACCTTGTCTCATTGCTTTTATCACCATGAGCCAATAACCTGCGGAAATTTATATTTACTGCATCGGCATTATAAAAACCTTTGCTATATACTTCACCCAGTGCTTTCTCAAGCTCATCAGGATGTATATCTTTTACCAGGTAAGCGCAACATCCGGCTTTGAACATATTGATGATCGTAGTATCATCATCCCTCATCGATAGCGCCACCAGTTTTATAGCCGGGTATCGTTGGGAAATTTGCCGGGCCGCATGTATACCATCCATGCCGGGCATGTTCACGTCCAGTAAAATAATGCTGGGTTCCTGCTTCGTTCGTTCCAGTTTGTCGAGAAGATCATTTCCATTCTGCGCATCCAGTACAACAGTAAACTGGCCAAAGGTATTGACAAGCGTTACCAGTGATTTTAAAAATAACTGCTGATCATCAGCAATTCCGACCATCACTTTCATCATAATCTCATTAAGGTTGTAGTACCAAACGTTAACCCATAAAGTATCGGAATATGCAGGGAATATACATCTTCCGTGTTAACTGTACAATATTCCGGTTTTAAGATTTTGCAGATAACGGGATTTTTCCCGTAGCGACCCCGGATATTCTCACCTTGTAATACAACATGTATGCTGACAACTTTGATACTATATTCAAAACCCCCTACCTGTTATGTCACAAAAAAAATACAAATGGACTGCAATCTTTCTCATCAAAGGTGCAGCCGACAACATTGAGGCATTTACTCAAATGCTCGATCAACTGGCCACAACTAAACTGTCGCCTGACGTGGCCGTAGTTCTATGTATAAATATACAGGCAGATATAGCACCACCTGTATTGCCGTTAGCAACAATACTTGGACCGGGTGATAAACCTGTTCGAAGATCGGGCTGGACTACTTTGTTCTGTAGTCTCAAGACGAATGCAACCGGGAACAATACCATCGATCCTATATGCGAGAGCCGTGAGTTCAGAATGGACAAAGAAGAAGACATTACCGTTTTCTTTAAACAGCGGGTGTTATCTTCATTTGCAGCGGAGCGGTATATTTTGTTTACATGGGATCACGGACAACCCTTTGGTATATTTCCGGGTATAAATCAGGAGCCGGCCCGATCACCACTGGAAAAACTTCAGCTAAACGCATTTCACTTTCGCCAGCAGAAACAACTAAAAACAGAACGATTAACAAGAGCAGCTCCTATAGCTGCGGATGACGCGTTGCCTATGCTCACAGCTACAGAGCTAAAGCAAGCCATTCAATGGGCATTCGGTGGACAGAAAATAGACATCCTGGTTATGTCCAATTGCTTTCTTCAATTTTTTGATACCGGGTATGAACTGAGTAGCTGCGCAGATTACCTCGTTACGTTCGAAACAATCATGTACTTCAATGATTCATTCAATTATAAAAATATACTCGAAACTCTGGCGGCCAACGTGGCGATGGTGCCTGAAACTATGGCGAAAAATATAGTTGATATTTTTAGCGCTACACCTCCGCACAGTTCTGTGTCACGGGATGAAGTCTCCTTATTTGCGAACGATCTCTCCTGGTATCCGGCACTGGCACGGATGATTGACCGACTTGCGGATATACTGACAAAGGCTATACCGGGTCATCGCGAAAAAATACTGCAGGCTGCCACCAAATGTGAGTATATATCACCCGGCATCCCGATGTTCTGTCTCCTCGACTTTCGCAATCTCGTTAAACATCTTCACCAGGAAATACCGGGCTTACTCTCTGAAAACTTTTTCAATACGCTCATGACTATACTCGACCAGGTAGTAGTCAGCTCTTTCATTGGAAAAAGCTTTGGGGAAGAAGGAAGTTTAGCGGCCGTAAGTCCTTCTGGTTTTTCCATTTACTTCCCCATTCTTTCTGAAGATTACAGAACATCATTCCTTGACAACTTCATGACGGAATCGTCACTTTCACCTACTGAATTCACCAGGCGTTTCGGCTGGGACCAGTTTATCCGTCAATATATACTGNNGAATGATGTCCATTACCATTGCTTGTGCTACCTTCCATAGCAAAGGCTGTCCCTGTGCCCGGCACTTTGGAATTAAGTTTCATCGTAAGACTGAGTACTGTTTCACCACTGGCACCTGCACTGGTAAGCGAAGCTTTTAAACCACTGCTATATATACTTCCGCCAGCAGGTGCGAAAAGGTCACGATGTGTATGCCTCTTGCTGTTGTCGCGCTCTTTTGGTTCGTTAATAGCATCAGGCGTTTCAGTAGAAACCACCGAGAAGGTAAGCGTCATTCGCTTTCCGTCATCTGAAATTGTCAATGCAGGTGTTTGCTCGATCGAGGCAATCTTGTCGCCCAGTTTAAATCTTCGGTCCATACAATTTTTATTTTAGGTTAGATATTTTATTTATACCGAAACGACATGCGTTGCGGAATTGCAACACTATATTCCTATAATTTCCATTCTGTAGAAAGGGGATTTTTCACGGTATAAATACGGCCCTTTTCACATTGATAGAGAGCATCGCCAGCGAGAACTTTGATCCTGTTATCAGAGAATAAAAAACTCTAAACCCAAGGAGGTCGCTGAAAATCCTGCAAAGAGTAAGCAGTTATCGATACTATATATTGTATGCTAATCTCTATCCTTAACCACAGCAATGGAAAAGTTTCAGATGCTGAACTTCAAAAAGTTGTACGTGCCATCCGCCGGCAGATTCGCGAAGATTTTGAACCCTACTGGAGCCTCGGTGCTACACTTCGCTTGGAAGGCAGAAGCGCTTCCAACCCCGACCGACAAAACCTGATCGATATGCGCGGTGACGCCATTGTATATATATGGGATCGATCTGATGTAGAGGGAGCTCTCGGTTATCATGATCTCAACAACCGCGGTATACCTTTCGGTTTTGTTTTCCTGGATATAGCCCAGCAGTTAAATGAACCGTGGTCTGTAACACTTTCACACGAAGTATTGGAATTGATTGGTGATGCAGAAGTAAATCTGCTGGTAGCCGACCCACATCCCGATCCTGCTATTGACGGTGATGTCTTTCACTGGTATGAGATGTGCGATGCCGTTCAATCGGAAACCTATGAAATAGATGGCGTGCTGGTTTCAAATTTTGTACTGCCGCTATATTTCACAGGAGGCGATGAGTTTGAGGGGCGAAATGATTTCCTGGGAACAATCAATCCGGACGGCTCTTCATTAAAGTCATTTGGAATAAATCCGGGAGGATATGTAGGTTTCTTCAATCCGGGCAGCGGCAATCACGAAACCTATAGCCGCGATGCAGTAGCAGATGCAAGGATGTCGGTTAAAAGTAAAGTAAAAGGTGCACGCAGGGCAATACGGTATCAACGTCACAGCAATACCATTCAACCAAACGTACGACTCGCCAAACAGGAACAGGAAAATGAAGTCACCAACGGGCAACCTGTTTAAGATTTAGCTACACATGCTTACGTTCTGTCTCATTCTAAAAGTTATCTGAAATATTCACGATATGAAAATACCTGTATATATACTGGCACTCCTGGTGATGTGCGCTTCCGCAGTTCACGGCCAGTCAGCAACTACTGATACGGTGATCACGAACCGGTTGAATAAAATTATCAAAGTAAATACCGAGTCCAACCGATCACTCAAAACGCTTGTCATCAAATCAGACTCAATCAAGCGCGCGGTTACAGCACGTGCACCTATACCTCCGTGTGTAGACTGTGTTGCCAAACCTGATCTCGTACAATGGCTTCTGATCCTGCTACCCGTACTACTATTTATACTGCTGCTCTGGTATTTTTTACGATGGCTCAAAAAAGACAACTATAAAATAGCAGATGCACTTTCTGTTGACATGTCCGATGAACAGGTGGAGCAATTACAACGGGCTTCACTCGCCACCGGAACAGAGGCACAGCAACCAGTATTGAAACGAAGCAGCAGCAGATTAATCGCGTTCTTCTCCGGGCTCTCAGCTGTTATCATTGCTATATGTATAACCAGCTACTACATGTACTTCGCTATTAAGGGACTGCCCATACCAAAATTCGAAGAACTCTGGCCTATACTGGCATCGCTCGGTATAGGAGTAGTGCCTTATGCTACAAAGGTTATAAACGATAAAAAATAATAATCTAAAAAAATAATACAATGGAACTGGTTCAATTTAACAAAAATGGTGGTCCTGTATCAATTGACGTTGATATTGCGAACGCAAATGTATGGAGCTATATATATGCAAGTGATCTTACGTTCACCAACAAAAGCTCAACGGGTAATCCTTCTCATCATATACTGGGACTTCCTGTCAATCTTGATGATGACATCAACTCCTGGGACATCAGACTTGGCAATATCGGCACAAGCGACATAACGGCAACCGTAACAATAACCTGGAAGCAGGATGGCCACATTCTGAATGTATGGACACAGCCGGTAGATGTACCCGCGGGTGCTGCTACCAAAGTTTCTGATGATGCGTTGTTAGATGCCTAATTAACCTATATATGAAAAAGATCATCTTCATTTTTATAACAGGATTGATTGCAACTTCACTCTATGGGCAAAATCCTGATTCTATTACGATAGACGACTACTATGTAGACTTTGCTGTGCCTGATATTACAGCATTTTCTATACTCGATATAAATTCCAGTGATGTAGTACGTCCGGGAAATATCAAGGAACTCGCTGTTGGTATTCAAAACTATATTGATGCAGACGGGAGCCTGAAACCCGGGTTGGCTATAGAAATTGCTCCCTACCGGTTAATGGCGAAAGCACTGAAAGTACGATCTGCATGGGAACAAAATAAATCATTCAAGAATTTACAAATCAGTATCGGAACAGCACAAGGCGACTCTTCTAATTTACTTGCTGCGTGGGGTATAAACTGGACTCCTATTGATCGAACCGATCCGGTAGCAAGCAAAGCCCTTCAAAACTTCTTCGCCAACTATTTAGCGAATCGGGATAGTATAGCCAATCAAATGTCATTTGCTGGTCAACGGAGAAAACATCTTCAGGATGTAAATCAGTTTATCAACTCATTGTCAACGCTAGCAGGTAGTGCGTTGTCTCCGGCAGAAAAAGTAGCTATACTTCAATACTTCAGCGGTGGGTATAGGAACAGATTACTTCGATACGATTCCACAGACAATCAACTCTATGCGATTGCCCTTAAAGATTCTGTAGTGCAGGAAATGGTAAGGCTCAATATCGCCATCAACAACACGCAGGATCAAACATTATCAACACTCATTGCACAGAATGCGAAACTTACCTTTACCGAACAAAAAGAGGAAAAGGAATTTGAGAAAAGCTTTAGTGAAGCGCTGAAGCGGGAAAAGAAAATCTTTATAGAAGAGAATTGGAATCGGCTCGTTGTTCAGTTTAAGACCGGATCAAAATATAACTCTGCTGAAAACTCCGTTAAAGATCTGGCGCTTCTCAACTGGCGTGTCTTTGCAGGTGTAGCCGGCCGTGTTCCGGGACTTCGTAATAGTAACTCTACATTTGCAAAACGATCGCAGGTAATATACCAGGTAAGCTATATCAACTACAAAGAAAAATCCATGTCGTTGAATTGGGAGTTTTCTACAGGCGGCAGGTTACTTCTTGGTAAAGCTGACAAACGATTATCCGCAGAGTTTCTATACAGTCAGGCTTCGCTCCGCGGAGAGACTACCGAAAAAAGTGAATATATACGCTATACCATCGGTGGTGAAATGAAAATAAATGATGGGCTCTGGCTGGAGCTTGCTGTTGGCGGACAAAAATTTCTCGAAGGGAATGACGATGCCAGGGTAGTTCCGCAGTTTGGCCTTAAATACGCTATACAGAAGAAATCAAGATTCTGACTATACCCACCTCGTTGTACTCAACTTGTAAACATCCGGTCTCAGCGATAGCTTCATAGATGGGCTCTTAGAGCATTGCTGAGTACTGGATTGTTTCTTTACCTTAAAAGTATATATCCGGAAGATCAACAAGTGTATATCTGATCATTGTTTGATTTTATTCATCTTCCCCACCACCTTCAGCATTTCGCTGATCCTCTTTACTTCTTTGCTGTTGCGCTGGCCCCACACATCGATTAATGCGATAAGCGGTAATATACTCTTGCCCATCTCAGTCAGGTTGTATTCTACTTTGGGCGGTAAGCCAGGGTAAATAGTTTTGCTTATTACTTTATAGTTTTCAAGTTCTTTGAGTTGAATATTAAGAACGCGCGGAGTCGCTGAGGCTATAGCACGGTGTATTTCACTCGGTCGTTTTTTACCTTTGTTGATCGCATCGATAATGCAAGGCTTCCACTTACCTCCGAATACGCGCATCGCCACTTCAATCCCACAGTCCAGATCCTCCGGTTTCTTTCGGGTGTACATGATTTTTCTTTTAGACAAATTTACTTACCAACAGCACACTTGTCTATAGGGAATAATTATTCCCCTGAATAAATTTTCTCACGTTGAAATGAAGAATAACGGTCTGCAATTTTGGACCAACAAATTCAAAACAAAATATGAAGACGATTAAAAAAGCAACTGTAATTGGTTTAGGACAGATGGGTGTAACGTTGGCCAGACTGCTCATGAAACAAGGATATAATGTTACCCTGTGGAACAGAACCAAACAAAAAGCAGACGCCCTTGTAAAAGAAGGTGCAACATTTGCATCAGATGTTGTTGATGCGATCAAGGCCAGTAACATGATTGTTATTTGTGTGCTCGATTATACCGCCACAAAAGCTATACTCTTCAAAGATGAAATTTCAGCGCTTGTAGCTGATAAGACAATCATCCAGTTAACCACCGGCAGTCCGGAAGACGCGCGCGAATTAGAGACCTGGGCAAATATGCACAACGCTCACTATATCGATGGCGCTATACAAGTTGCTCCTGAACAAATGGCCCGCCCCGATACCACTATATTTATAGCTGGCAAAAAAGAAGCATTCAACAACAGTGAAGCCGTACTGAAAATATTTGGAGGGAATATAAAATACCTCGGAGAAAAAATCAGTGCTGCGGCTGCCATGGATTTGGCTTCTCTTTCCTATCTGTACGGATCTTTACTCGGATTCTTCCATGCTGTAAGTATAAGTGAAGCAGAAGGATTTCCAATTGATTTGTTAGGTGCGATTGTTCGCGAAGTAAGTCCGGGGTTTACAGAATTTATGCAATATGAAGCGGGTGTAATACAGTCGGGTGATTTCGCTATAACACAAAGTCCGTTATCAATAAGTGTTGAAGCAACAGAAAGAATTTTGCGATCATCACAGGCTTACAAGATCAATACAGAAGTAGCAGAACTCAGCGCCAGCTTTTTCAAACGGGCCAGACAAGCCGGTTTGGAAAAACAAGAACTGGCTTCGCTCATCAAAATCTTCCGTTCATAAAGTAAATGCATCAGAAATCTGGTCGTAATCGTTATCAAGCTTTATACCCAGACTATAACGAGATACTATGAAAAATTTTGATTGGACTTCCTATACTAAAAAGATAGCAATTCGCGCCAACGTAGCCGATATCTACAACGCGTGGACAAAATCAAGTGAACTGGAAAAATGGTTTTTACAGAACGTAGAGTTTTACAACCCGGAGGGTACACGCATAGATGCCAATACGAATGTCCAGGCAGGAAGCCGGTATAGCTGGCTTTGGTATTTGTATAAAGACCCTATGCCGGGTGTCATCAAGGAAGCTAATGGAAAAGATTACCTGCAATTTACATTTGAAGGAGAATGCCTGGTGGATGTAAACCTGCGCGAAGAGCATGGATATACTATCGTTGAACTCAGGCACCACAATATCCCGCTGGACGATCACTCCAGGCAGTTTGTACGATTAGGTTGTACCAACGGCTGGACATTTTACCTGGCCAATCTGAAATCAGTAAAGGAAGGTGGTATAGATCTGCGAAACAAGGATGAAAACCTGGCACCGATGATTAATAACTGAAATACTTTCTATAGTATATAGAACAAGAGAGGATCACGCAATGATCCTCTTACCATTTACAAAGAAAAACAGAATATATACCGTTACGCTTCAGCGACAGCAAACTGGTTTCGGTATTGAGAAGGTGTCATTTGCATTTCGCCTTTAAAGGCCAGGTTAAACGAAGTAACATTGCCAAAGCCGCAGTCGTATGCTATGGTTTCAATTTTTTCGCGTGCATAGTCTGCATCTGTTAAGAGTTTCTTTGCCCGCGCAATCCGGTATTGGTTCACAAACTCTGCGAAGTTCTTTTGCTCATATTCGTTAATCACCTGTGATACATCGCGCGAACCGACACCAAGTTTTTCTGCTACCATCTTCAGCGACACATCGCTATCCAAATACACTTCTTTATTTTCAAACAAGGCTTTGATCTGTTCGAGCAAACGCCTGGACGCAACGGTATCCATACCCGAAGATGTATACTTCTCCAATGCAAAAACATGACGTTTCAGCAGGAGATAAGAAAATATATACATCAGGAATGAAAAGAAAACGGCACCGAGTATATAAAATGGAATGACGCGTGCAAAGATACCGACATAGAGCGACCAGATCACTGTTACCCCGATCGTTATGTTCCGATACCACGATAGTAAACGTGCCCCCTTCAGTTCACGCGCAATATATACCCAGCATGCACCGAGGTAAACAGCCATGTGAAGAAACAGCAACCAAAAAATAATATACGTTGCCAGATCACCGCGATTCGGAATAATTCTGCAACACAAAACAAAAACTGCGAAAGGAATTAAATGAAGATAGTCGTTACCTGAAAAATATTTCTTCTCAAATATTGCTTTACCGTAGAACCAGAGAAAAGGCCCGATTATTAATATACCCGACATTGCAAGATTTCGGATCCAGGGTTCCAGTGGTATATAATTATAGAGAACCGATTTACCAATGCGCAACGTTAACCCGAACAACACCAGTGCAAGCAGTATATTTGACTTCCTGTCTTTTACCGTAAAGAGATAACCGCAGAGAAACAACGCCTGGGCTACACCCAGACAACTCAATACCAGAACAACTGCATCTGTAATCATTCTTCTAAATACGAAAAGTGTTATCGTTTTTCAAGCACCGGCAGCCGGAAAGATATTTTCACCCCACTAAAGGCAAATCGTATGAAACGAGCGGTAAACCCGGTTTCCTATAGCCATTTGAGCTTTTTAACAAACAATCTTTGAGCTCTTTAACAAAGTCGGTTGCCTGCCCACACACCAACTTTGTATCATCAACAAAACAAAAAAAGTACATGACAAAAGTATGGTTCATAACCGGCAGTTCCCGCGGATTGGGAAGAAGCCTGGCAGAAGCAGTATTGGAAAAAGGACACAACGTAGCGGCTACTGCGCGAAACACACAACAACTGGAAGACTTGGCCGTGAAGTATCCCGGACAGATTCTTCCGCTGACGTTGGACGTCAACGACCCTGCGCAAATTGCAGTATGCGTAGAAAAAACCATAAAGCACTTTGGTCGGATAGATATACTTGTTAATAATGCAGGCTTTGGTATAATCGGAGCTGCCGAAGCATTTACGGAAGAGCAGGTGCGCAGCCAGCTTGAAACAAACCTGTATGCACCCATTACCGTAACACGCGCGGTGTTGCCCTATATGCGCAAACAACGTAGCGGACATATACTTCAGATCAGTTCCGTAGGAGGTCGCGTTGGTAATCCGGGACTAACTATGTATCAGGCCGCCAAGTTTGGACTCGCTGGTTTTAGTGAAGCACTTGCCGGTGAAGTTGCTCCGCTCGGAATAAAAGTAACATCGGTTGAACCCGGAGGTTTTCGTACCGATTGGGCTGGTAACTCGATGAGCTATACGCCTCGTGTGGAAGGTTATGAGAAGACAGTAGACATTCGTGCAGACTTTATTGCAAGTGGGAACTTTATACCAATGGGCGATCCTGCAAAAGCAGCACGTGTTATGATTGAACTCACGGAACATCCTGAGCCTCCGGTACACCTGTTACTGGGCAGTGAAGCGGCTGCGCTATTGAAACTCGCGGACGAAAAAAGAAAAGCTGAGTTTGAAAAATGGCTGCCGGTCACAACGTCTACCGATCATGATGAAGCAAAAAACTTCCTTGAAACAGAACTCGGAAAGAGTTTTATAGCATCACGCAACTAATCACGACTATATATATTCATTGACAGCAATTTTTGTGAAGCTCGATAGCTTAAACAACCGCATAAATAAATTAAGATGTGGGGAATCAGAATGATTCGCAGATTGTTGCCAGTTCATCAACCATGATGCCAGATGGGACTGATCCGTTTGGCATCATTCAACATTTCAGAAAGGCTATGTCATCTCTACAGCAGGATAACAAACTGAAGAATAGCATTACCTATTCCTGTTATTATAACAAGAGTCGCGAGGGCGAGCAATTTGTACCGGAGCATGTATTCAGCTACCAGATCTCGGGTATATTAACGCTATACGATGGCAACAAAGAGTATACATTCTTTGAAGGCGATTTTCGTTTTATCAAGCGAAACAACCTTCTGAAATTCAGCAAGCAGCCACCAAAAGATGGCGAGTTCAAATCAATATCAGTATACCTTGATCAGGAGACGTTGCGTAAAATCAGCGTAGAGTATAATTATAGTTCCAACAACATACACGAAGGTGATGCTGTTATCGGACTTGAGCCGCAACAACTTTTTACAAGTTACCTCGAATCGCTAAAGCCTTATGAACAATTCACAGGTATTGATAATCAAGACTTGCAGGCATTGAAATTAAAAGAGGCCGTTCTTATACTGCTTAAAACAAATCCTTCCCTGAAAGATATACTCTTCGATTTTTCAGAGCCAGGCAAAATTGACCTGGAAGCGTTCATGAACAAGAACTATCATTTCAATGTTACGCTGAATCGTTTCGCCTATCTCACCGGGAGAAGTCTTGCGACCTTCAAACGCGACTTCGAAAAAATATTCCGTACATCTCCGAGTCGCTGGCTTTTGCAACGCAGGCTGAAAGAAGCATACTACCAGATTAAAGAGAAAGG
>DJFR01000268.1:0-31348 GCA_002432545.1 Flammeovirgaceae bacterium UBA5867
CGGACTGACTACAGGCCCGTTACTGCAGGCATGTTTGGTTACATAGCCCGGTCCCCAGGTAATACCACCACGCTCGGTTCCATTGACATCCAGCGTGCAGTCCCATCCATCCAGTACATACTCGGTGAGGTACTCGGCCTTTTGCAGATACTCGGCATTGTCTGTGAGTTTATAGGCTTCGAGCAATTCACGGATGAGCCACATCTGGTCATCATATACATTTTCGACTCCTGCCACTTGTGCTGATCCTTTGGAGCCACCGCGATTTACACCGTATACCGACCATTCTTTGGTTTGTGTATAGGAGGTCAGTTCGAATGTTCCCATATAGTAATCTGCATTTTCATACAGGCTGTGCAGCAATTCGGAATACTTGTTGAAATGCTCGTTGTAAAGTGCAGCGTTACCGTGTTCTTTCTGTGCTTCAAGTCCGTGAAGGATTGCATTCACAGCTTCGATAGCACTGGTATACATCCATATACTTCCCTTCTCTTCCGAGCGGACGTTGGTATAGGGATTATAGTAACGGGCCATCGCCATACCATCTCCGGTGAAGTGCGCGGAAACAGCATTGTCAGTAAGCTCCATGGCTCTGCGAAGGTTTTGTTCCGAGAGACTCACCTCGTTGGGCGGATCAACCGGGTTATCATCAGACGGGTCGCTACAAGCCGCTATCACCATCAGGAAGACGAGACTTGAAGTAGTAATGGTGCGAAGTAGTGTCATGGTATATTTCATTCTTTTATTTCAAGTTGATTGTGTGGAAGACCAGTTTGTTTTCACCTGTGTTAGCCTCTCCGTTGTATACTCCCAATACGAGTGTCACATTTTTTCCATTGAATGAAGACAAGTCGTACACGAACGATGCATAGCCTTCCGGATTTCCGGCTCCGCCATCGCCATGTTTAAATTTCCAGCAACCATCGGCTGCAGCACTGGCTACTTGTGCTGTGTTGGATTGAGGCGCTATATGTGTAACGGTACCATCGTCTTCAATAGCGGTAAGCTTGAAGTAAGTATAGTTGCTGCCAAAGTTGCGCGTGGTAAATGTCAGTTGATTGCTGCCGGCTGCTATCGCAAATTTTGCATACAGGTATGCTTCCGGTACGGTTGTACTTACATCAGCTGTGTTACGCGTTTTGAGAATATAGCCTTCAGACGGAAATACTTCGGGATCTTTTATCAGCGGAACGAAAGACCACTCTGCTGCTACGTGAGACACATTGCGCCATGCACGGTAGGCATCTACATAGTTATCCCGATTACCGGATACAGGACTGAGACCGGTGAACGATTTTTTAGTATGCGGCATGGTAGAGCGTGCCGTTTCTTTCGTCAGCTTCCATCCCGGAACAACTTCATTGCCGGGCAGCCAATCCCAGTTTACAACCTTCTTGTCTGCAAAGCGAATTGCGCGGAGTACAAGTTGTTTCCAATAGTCGCCTGTAGCCTGGCGATATATACCTATGGCTATAACAACTTCTTTACCTATATAGCTGCTTAAGTCAAATTCAAAATCAGCATAATCTCCCGAGCCATACGTTTTGTTCTCACCGACTTTTACCGCGACAGGCTGTGCTGCCGAAAGATCAACTACCTGTACACCAAAGTGTGCCGGTGCTCCAGCGTCTGCGTTGTGCGTACGCAATCTTACCGAGAGTATCTTATTGTCTTCGGTAATCAGTTTGCTTCCATAGACATACGAATCAAACACATTAAGATCAGCCGGATTGGTGCGTTGATCATCGCTGTTGCGTATTTGCAACGTTGTGCCCTCATTCTGTTCCTGCCATCCGCCCCAGAAATCAAGCGTAGACATATAGTTGCACGCCCAGTCCCAATGGGGATATGCATCAGCATTACGGCCGCCCCTATATTCGTTGTAGTACCATTTGCCGGAAGCGGAAAGATCATCGGCTGTTAACCCGCGAAGAACTTCCTGGCCTCCCATCGTTACATTCAACGTTACTATACCATCGATAAAATCAGCCGGTGTTACCGGTTTTGTAATGGTGATATAGTTTGGCTTTGAAAACGTGACGGTATAATTATCAACAATCAAATTTTCGATCGCATATATACCATCACTTCCGCTTGTAACGGTTCCGGCAACGCCCACTGTAACCGTTACACCTGCGAGTGGCGCTCCGCTGTTTGTAGCATCGGTAATGGTTCCGATAATTTTTGCAGAAGCACTTACCAGTGTAGCGTTTGTTGTGGCTGCATTGCCAGCATCAAAATCACCAGCCGTTATACTTTTACTGATCGTTAACCAGCCTGCTTTTGAGAAAGTGACGGCATGAATTTTCAGGGATACATTTTCAATGGTGTATTTACCATCGGCTGCCGTTGTTGCTGATTTATCTTCTTCATTAACGCCCGACACGGTAACTGAAACACCGGAGAGAGGTTGCCCTGCATCATCGGTAACAGTACCGGTTATGGTTCCGGAACTGCTGGTCGGATCATCTTCTTTGTCGCAGGCGTTCAGCGATAGCATGAACACGCCCAGCAACACGATGCACGAAAAGAATCGTAGAGTTCTGATCATAAGGTTTGAAATGGTTTTTGGGTTGAACATTCGGTTTGCAAAAAAGCTTGTTGCTTTCGGATGGTCGTTCGCAACCATCGATTGCAATTCGAACGCAAACGTTAACGCCCCCTGGTTAGATTATGGGTTAATACAGGGTTAACAGGCAAGAAAAAATCATTAATCGTTGAAATTCGGCCATATTCTCATGCATGCGGTCGAACAAATAGTTCAAAGCGAATACGCTCGACTTAAAATCTTTTTGGTGGAATTGAGCTGATATCTTTCCACAACAGGATTCAAAACTTCGATATGGTTTTGAGATTGATACCTTGATAGCAAAAGCACAAACCACGACAACTCCTGTTGGCTTTTTATTTTAGAGCTTATCGTGGTGTGCGATCAAGTCGCGCTGAACATGTTGCCTGAGTCCCACAAAAATGATGAGCTATGAGCAGACAAATTTTTAACAGAACTATATCGGTTGATGGCGTGGATATTTTTTATCGCGAAGCCGGTGATCGGAAAAATCCATCGCTGTTGCTTCTGCATGGATTTCCCACATCATCTGTTATGTTTAAAAACCTGATGGTTGTACTCTCCGATACGTTTCACCTCGTTGCTCCGGATTATCCGGGTTTTGGGTTCAGTGCTTTCCCCGATAAAAATAACTTTCAGTATACATTTAAAAATATAGCGACATACATCAACAGGTTTACGGATGAGATTGGTCTGACATCGTTCAGCATCTATCTGCACGATTATGGTTGTCCTATAGGGTTGCAGATATGTATGAGTCATCCGGAGAAAATAGAACGGATCATTGTTCAGAATGGCAATGCCTATATGGAAGGTATAGGTCCTGAATGGAATGAGACAAGGGATTATTGGGAACACCCGACAGAAGAAAAGAAAAAACGTGTGGCTGCATTTTTAAGTGAAGAAGGTGTCAAGATGCAATACATATCAGGACTATCAGACGAACAACTTACCCGCGTTAGCCCGGAAGCGTGGATGCTTGACTGGGAACGCATGTCCAGACCCGGCAATATTGATATGCAGTTTGAACTGAACTGCGATTACAAAAGCAATCTTGAAATGTACCCTGCATTTCAAAAATACCTGCGAACTTATCAACCACCCGCTTTAGTTATCTGGGGTAAACACGATGTATTCTTCAATGTAAAAGAAGCGCCTTGCTATAAAAAAGATATACCGAACGCGAAGGTACACATTCTTGATTGCGGACACATGGCGTTAGAAACAAACTTTAATGAAGTATCAGGGCTTATCAGCAACTTTATGTCTGAAAAGAATAAATGACTGATGATATATATACTTTTCGATAACACGCCAGTCATACAATAAAAAAAGAGTGCTGTCCTGATAATTACCGGGACAGCACTCTCCTATTCAACGGTGGCTATATATATATCGTTAATAGCCCGGGTTCTGATCCAGGTTTGCATTTTTATTGCGCTCCACCTGCGGAATCGGAAATAATGCTCTATACTCACCATGCGGTTCGTGCGAGAGCCACGACTTGGTAGTAAACACACCAAAGCGAATCAGATCCTGTCTGCGATGTGCCTCCTGGAAAAATTCATATCCTAGTTCATCCAGCATTCTGCCATACTGTATATCTTCGCCTCCTTCATCGGTAGTGCCGTGTACATCTCTGCGTCCATAGTCGTACGAACTACCTGCCAACAGTTCTGCACCTGTAACAGTAGCTTTCTCCGGATTGCTCTTGAAACTCCGTGCTCTAACTTCGGTAACAATGGTAGCCGCAGCATCCGCACTACCTTTTCGAAGCAGACATTCCGCTTTCATCATGAGTATATCTGCATAGCGAAAGAAAGGAAAATCGTTATTGAGAATAGAGCCCGATCCTTTTGCATATTCAAATTTACCAAGACGAAGTCCGTGGTTTGCTTCTGCTGTATCCACTGCCGGTAATTCGTTTACCAACTTTAATACCTGTCCTTTTTGAGCTCCGTTCTGCACAATCAACACATCGCCATTGGCTGAATATTGTACTCCGCGAATCCAGTTATCCCTGAAACGCGCATCATCCAGTGTATCGAACGTATTAATGAATTGCGGAATAGCACATATACCACCCCACGGAGAATTTTGCAAATTATAGGTTGCCTGCATTTCCTGCGGCAATGTTTGCATGTGATGATCAAATGCATTCCAGTCAGCCCAGTATTGAACCAGGTAATTATCATCGTATACAAATGGCCAGATAATCTCTTTCGAGTTTTCATTATCGGTTACGAATACATTTTTCTGGTTGCCTTCCAATATATAGTTACCGGAATTTATAACAGCATCGCACTGTGCTATACATTCATCCCACTTGGTACTACCGGTATAAACGCCAGCATTAAGGTACATTTTTGCCAGTAATGTATGTGCTGCCCATTTGTTCATTCTGCCATAGGTTGACTGATCTGTCTTATCGCTCAGCTGCTCTATATTATCCGCTATCTCTGCTACTATAAAATCAAATACTTCCTTCCGTGTGTTTTGTTCCGGCAGGTAATCGGCAGGAACATCAAAGTCAGTAACAATCGGAACATTTCCATACATATCGCAGAGTACCCAGTAGTACGATGCCCGTAACACTTTTAATTCTGCCAGCGAACTCTCTTTAAAATCGCCTGTAGGCACAAGATCATTTTCGATCTGGTATATAACTTTGTTACAAGTAGTGATTCCTTTATAGGCGCGTTGCCAGCAGGTATAAATGATAGCATCCTCTGCATTCCATTGGTGATAATGAAAGCGTCTGTAACCACCATCATCCACCCATCCCCAGGGACGTTTGGGGATCAGCAATTCATCTGTACTTATCTCTTGTGCCCAGAAGTAACTTTGCCATTTATTAAACAGATCCCGCCATGGTACATAAGCAGAAGCAATGAGTGAACCAACATCGCCTTCTGACGGATTAAACTGATCCGCTATAATTGTATCATAACTTTCGGTCTCAAGTTCTGTGCAGCTTACCATTGTAAAAAATGATAACAGCAGAAATATTTGTATTGCCTTCATATACTTGACTGTTTTCGATTTTTAAAAAGTAATATCAGCTCCGAGTGTAAAAGTCCGGGTAGTCGGATATTTATCCCGGTTATCAATGCCAGGCGCAAGTCCTGTCCAGTCAACTTCAGGGTCTATACCTTTATACTTCGTGATGGTAAATGTATTCATGGAAGATATATATAGTCTGGCCGAGCGAATTGCTTTCACCTTCAGATTATTGAATCTATAGCCAAGCGTGATGTTGTCGATTTTCCAGAAGTCACCGTCTTCCACATAGTAACTATTGAATTCAAGTGGTATATTCTTATTCAACACGGCTTTACCAAAGATCTTATTATAGGCTGACTTTAACCGGTTATATCTTTCATCGCCTGTATTCTCATAATACATCCGCTGGTAGTTGATGATCTGATAGCCGAACGATCCGCGCATGGTAATACCCAGATCAAAATTTTTGTAGGCAATGGTATTGTTAAAACCTGCATGAAATTTAGGTATACCATTTCCGATGACTTTCTTATCGTCAAAACTGCGGTTGAAGTTAGCATAGTCTACACGCTCGCCTGCTTTGTTTTCATAGATCCAGTTTCCGTCATCCGTAACATCCACAACTTTGTACCCATGAAAATTACCAAGCTTCTTACCAATCTCTACCAGGTGCGTATAGGTTTGGATTGGTACGCCTGTATTCCCGGCAGTAAAGTAATTGGTTTCAAGTTTATATAAATCGTTGGACAGGCTTACAAGTTTGTTGGCATTGGTGGAGAAAAGGAATTGAGCTGTCCACTTGAAATCGGGAGTCTTGACAGGCACTATTGACATACTGATTTCCAATCCTTTATTTTCCATCAGACCTACGTTAGCATTGGTAGAAGTATAGAGATTGGGTGGACTCGGCACCTGGTACTCGTATAGCAAGCCATCGATTCTGCGTATATAGTAATCGATACTACCGTAGAGGCGATCGTTAAAGAATCCATAGTCCAATCCGATATTATATTCCTTCTTCTCTTCCCAGCGTAAATCAGGATTGGGATTTGATGACGGCACCAGTGAACGCACCCAGCTGCCGTTGATCAAAAAGTAGTCGGAGTAACTCAGTGTAGCTACACCCAGAAAAGAATTCTTGGGAGGATTACCCGTTACACCAAATCCTGCCCGTAACTTCAGGTTATCCAGCGAAGATATACCTTGCATAAAAGACTCTTCATTTATTCGCCAGCCTACCGATATAGCAGGAAATGTACCCCACGGTTTTTTCGTACCATACAGCTGACTTGCTGCTTCGTGACGAACACTTGCCATCAGCAAATACTTGTCTTTGAAACTATAGGTTGCTCTCCCGAAAAAACTTATCAGGTTGGTTATTCCCCTATAGCTTCCCATAGCAGCTTTACCTTCTGCCAGTGCTTTACCGGTGCCTATATTTGCATAGCCAAAAGCATCGGTCGGAAAATCATAATTCTGCAGCCATGAGCCAAGCCATTCATTCTCCTGGTATGCGTAACCACCCAATACAGAAAATTCATGATCGTTGATGTTTTTCTTATACTCGCCCGTGAGTTCCAGGAACCGGTATATATTTTCATCATCACCGATGGACGCATAGCCGTTGCGACCATCACGTGTGGTGCTGATATGTTTCTTGGTTTCTGAATACCCACGTGACTGGTTGTTCTTATCATACGCCATGTTCGCATTTAAGCTCAATCCATCAATGGGAGTATACATTATGCGGGCGTTGTAGCGGGTATACTGACTTTTGTTTCGGCCATCACTCTCGTAGATCCGGGCCAGTGGATTATCATAATCAAATATACCCTCCTGAAACCAGTTGCCATCCTGGTCTTTTATAGGCGAAGTAGGATTTTGAATCATCATTTGCCGGTATGTCCATCCGTTAAAGCTATAGCCATCACCGGTAGTGGTATATGTATTTTGTCTGCCGATAATACCCAGATTGAATTTAAGTTTATCGTTAAACATCGTGTGTACTATATCAACCCTTCCGTTGAATACATCATTGTCTGATTTTAACATGATGCCGTTAAAGGCCCGGTAGTTAAAATTGAACAGGTAATTAGTAGTGCTGCTCCCCCCGCGAAATGTAAGGTTGTGTACTTGCGAGAATGGGTTTTGAGTTGTCTCTTTTAACCAGTCTGTGTTTGCGCCATTGTCCCAGGAAGCATCGCGCGTACCGTCCGCTATTTGCTGTCGATAGTCTGCTGCTGTAAGCATGTCCAGTTTGCGGGCAATTCGTTGCGTGCTTAACTGCACACTATAGTCCAGCGAGTTGATCTCGCCTTTCTTAAATCGTTTTGTTGTAATGAGTATAACACCGTTGTTACCACGTACACCATATATAGCGGCCGCTGAACCATCTTTTAATACATCGATAGACTCTATATCATTCGGTGCTACTGTATTCAAATCTCCGGGTATACCATCTACCAATACCAATGGCGTAATGTTCGCACCGTTAATCGTAGTGTTACCTCTTAGCAGAACCTGCACTCCGCTAGTCGGGTCTCCACTTGGATTCGCGATTGTCAAACCGGCAACTTTGCCTTGCAGTAATTGACCTGCATCTTTAACCGCCCCGGTAACAAAATCCTCCGACTTCACCGAAGCTATAGAACTTGTTACATCTGCTTTTTTCTGCGTGCCGTATCCAACCACTACAACTTCTTCCAGCGATTGGACATCGGGTGTGAGACTAATGGAGAAATCAGTACGTGTACCAACCGGAACCTCCTGTGTCTGAAAGCCGATGAAAGAAAAAACAAGTATCGAATTTTCATTATCAACGGTCAGCGAGAAAGCGCCATTCGTATCAGTAGTCGTACCGTTGGTTGTCCCTTTCTCCAGCACATTTACACCGGGCAGCGACAGGTTTTGTTCATCTGTAACGACACCCGAAATACGTATGGCTGCGGGTTGCGTAGCATCGCTGTTGGCAGGCTGGTCTATAGAAGAGCGCTTCCGTGGCCGAAGGATTACCTGGTTGTTCAGCGTCTCGTATTCTACTGAGTGATCGAAAAGTAAATCGATGGCATCGCTCAGACGTGTGCTGTCAAACTCAACGGTTACTTTGTTTTTATTTGCGAGGAGATCTGCGTTGTAAGTAAAAATGATAGCAATCTGATGTTCGATCTTTTTCAAAACCGACTTCATATTTTCGTTGGTAACTTTTAAAGAGACTTTCTTCTCAAGTACTTCCTGTCCGTTGCTGTCGTGCGAATAGGCCAGTGCAGTTACGGTCGTTGCTATGATAATCTGTAGAACAGTAAATTTCATAAGCGCAAGAATTCCTGCTTGAATAGATTTAGGGTTATTCATACTTTTAATAGGTTTTTGTGTACTTCAAAAACAAGCTGGGTTATCCCTGGGATAATCAGGCGAGGCCGGAAATGCTGCAACATTTTCGGCTTTTTTTATGGAGTGCTATGTAAAATATACCATAGGCATTATTGATTAATGGAACATCCGGTACTGTTAAAAACTATATGCGTTCCCTCTACGGTATAGGTAGCATTGATAGCCTTCGACAGAACATCGAGTCTTTCATATAGTCCTTCCTGGAAGAAGGCGGTCGTAATTTTGCAATGGGCAAGTGCCTTCTCATCATACCTGATTTCAACACCATATACCTTTTCAATCTTCTGAAGAATATCGGTGATCGGTACTTCGTCAAAAACTTCCTTGCTCCTGTCTGGCGTGTTCAACACCACCGGACTTTGGATCAGCGTTGCCGTTAACTCTTTGGTCTCCGGATTAAAAACAGCTTGCTGGTTCGGTGTAACAACAACTTGCTGTTTGATTTTTGAATCGACAGACTCATTAATTCCACTGGACACCGCTACGCGACCGGTGCGAACTATAACTGTAATTTTCTCTTGGTCAGAAGGTGCGTTAATGGTAAAGCTTGTTCCTAACACCGTGGTCAGAACATCGTGCGTATATACTTTGAAAGGCTTCTCTTTATTATGAGCTACATTGAAGAATGCTTCTCCGTGGAGTATAATCTTTCGATCGGCTTCATTAAAATCAGAAGAGATTCGTATAGTACTATAGGGTTGAAGATAAACCTGCGAGGAGTCTGGCAACCAAACCATTTTTACCCCTGCGGAGTCGTTGACAATCTCCTGATCTGTCAGCATACTCAAAACCGTGCGCGTCACGGAAGCTTCTGAGCCTGATGTTATACTATATATAGTGATCACACTCGCGATTAAAACAACCGCAGCGGCCGCAAGCGATGGCCAGTATATCACCGTTCCACGTTTCTTTTCTGCTATCTTCTTTTGAATATTCTGCAAGTCTGCCCTGTCGATAGCTTCCTCTTCCTCGACTGTCAGTCGCGGGTAATTATTCTCAGACTCCAGCGTGGAGTACCACTTTTCAATCCAGTGTATTTCCTCATCGGTTGCTGCGTTGTTGAGGTAACGTTCAAGAATGCGTTCGAAATCCTTTTTTGACATCATATACCTACATGTCAAAGAAGTGGCCCGGTTGACTAAACATTTTTAAAAGAAATTTTTCGATTCAATCGCAACCGCAACCGTTGACTTTGGGTCAATAGTTTGCTAACATTGTAAAGTGTAGATAAGACACTAATTGAGCTATTACAAGCATTATACTGACAACGAGCTGCTGGCATTGATCAAAAATGACGATGACCAGGCGTTTGCTGAATTTTATAATCGCTATTCTAAAAAGATCAGGGCGCTGGCATTTTCGAAAGTAAATTCACTCGAAGCCACCCAGGAAATTGTTCAGGATATATTTTCAGATATATGGGAAAGACGGCACTCGCTGGATATTCAGACTGTACCCAACTATCTGTCCGTTGCCGTAAAGTATAAAGTGATAAACTATATTAAGAGTACAGTATCGTTCCGAAAGCACAGTAACTTCTATAAAGCTTTTGTAAAAATAAGCGAGGAAGAAACATTAAAGACTGTGCAGTATAACGATTTGACTACAGCACTGGAAGAAGGTGTTCAGAAACTTCCGGAGAAAACCAAGTTAGTATTCAAGCTCAACAGGCTGGAAGGTAAATCTATAGCAGAAATTGCTGTGCGACTAAATCTCTCCGAAAAAGCCATCCGCTACCACATATCCCGCTCACTAAAAGAACTTCGGTTTCATTTAAAGGAATTTTTGATTTCGGTGGTGCTGTTTTGTTCGAATTTATAATCAATAGCTTTATTATACCTGCATCACATTAGCCTGTTATGTTAGGATTCTGAATTACCTGAAGTCTATGCTCTCGGTCCGCTGAAAAAACGTTCTGAATACTTCCGAGTTAACATCCACACCATTTTCCTTAGCCGCTGATTGCTGTTGTAATTGCAGGCATTTACGTATAGCTGCCCTGTAATGATCCTGCGGTGTACATTCGAACAGCGGATCGCTATATATAGCCTGCGCATCAGCAGGGAGTTTAGTAAAAGATCCGTAGAATGTATTCCCGACAAAAGTTGTCGCTATATCCTGGCCAAAGGTGAATTGAGACGAGTCAAGTGAATAAAATATATTGTTACGAAAAACTGTATTCTCGGGCCAGGGTCCTCCCCAATTTTCCATTTTGATTAACGTGCGATCTATAGTGTCTGAATGCTTCGGTTTAATCAGGATGATATTATTATAGATCTCGGTATTAATGCATGGCCCCGTGATGTGAAATACAGGAGAAAAAATACCCGCGCGTTCTGTGGGATATGGGCGCAAACCATCATTGATACTCACATTGTAGCGAATGATCGTACCCGTGGTACCTATATTTGAACTCTTTCCTATACTTCTTCCGTCATTGCAGATCAGCAGGAAACCGCCATAATTGTCATGACTATAGTTATACTGTATAATGGTGTTCTGGCAATTCCAGTCCGAATCAAAACCCTGACCATCCCATTTAGCTTTGTGCCCCGATACTTCATTGAATTGAATCAGGGTATTATCACAACTCCAGGGCCAGATGCCGGCAGCGGCTTCTTCGTGCGAGAGAATATCCGGAGAGTCGCGCATGGTGTTATATTCAATCAACGCACCATCGCATCCGATCGGAACGATTCCGTCTCCGGGAATTTTTTCGAGCAGATTTCCACGAATCACAACGCCCAGGCTAGGGTACCAGCTCGCCCGGTTCGAATAACCATGCGCGATGATCCCATTTCGTTCGCAGTTATAGAGATGACAGTTCTCGATTCGAAGATCTATAAATCGCGAGCGTATCGAATCTCCACTGTTATGCCAGTAGATGGCGCTGCCACCACCTTCGTTCTTTACAAGACTTCCGTTAACGTCATGAACCGTTAAGTTCCGAAGGTATATATGATGACTGTCTCCGAAATTCTTCGCTATAACAGCCACACCGGTACGTCTTGCCTGCCGCTGCAATCCGGTATTGGTAATCTCCAGGTTTGATATTTCCCAATGTTCAACATTCTGTAACAGTACGGTCGAAGAGGTTGCTCCGCCCCCATCGATGCGGGGTTTGTTTCCTTTTCCGTATGAATCAACAACGATAGGGCTACCGGTTTTTCCAGATCCCTGAAGCACCAATTGTCCTTTATAGACCGTTCCTGCTTTGATGAGTAATTTATCGCCCGGTTTAAACACCATGCTGTTCACACGGGCAAGCGATGCCCAACTGTTTGTTGGCTTTAACCCCGAGTTCTTATCGTTACCATCCTGGCTGTCCAGATAGTATATTTTCTNNAGGCAGCTGAGGAAAGAAGACAAAGAATTACCAACAGACTGTGTTGCCAGGTAGCCATTTTGAATTTCATAGATCGTTAACAAGTTAAAAAGCACGAGCAAAACTATCCCTGCATTCATTCTCCCGAAGGGTGTATTACTTCAAAGATAAGGTCGGATCATCCCGTCATGCTATAGCATCCTGCGTTATCTTCGCTCCCGCTCCAGGCACAATAAGAGGTCAAATGAAACATTTAGCCCCTTATTCAATCTCTTTCACCCCTCCTGCCCGGTATACCGGCAATAACTTGCTATCTTATTTAAATTTAAACTTCATTTCATGAGCCGGTCTTTCATCGCAGTGCTTCTTCTTTTCGTTGTCTCATGTCAGCCTTCGTCTATGGACAGCGCGCATGTTCCGGAAGGATATACTTTGCAATGGGAAGACGAATTTGAGACACGTGAACTCGACACGACCTATTGGACAGCGGGCACACTGCGCGATCCAAGTCGTGGTGACCTGGTTCCGGGTGCCAAGGGCGATCATCTTTTAAACAACCAGTATGCGGGTTATGTAACGGCAGAAGATTCGTATCTGGAAAACGGTAATCTTGTTCTGCGTAATCAAAAGCGAAATTATTCCGGAAATAATCCGGTCGGCACTTATTCTTACACCAGCGGTTGGGTAATGAGCATGCACAAGGTTTTCTTCAACAAAGGATACGTGGAGATTAAAGCACGGTTTCCTGCAGGTGATAAAGTATGGCCGGCATTATGGCTCATTGCGGAAGATCTGACATGGGGACCGGAGTGGGATATGTTTGAATACTTTGGCTACCGTGAAGATGTAGGGTTCGATAACATGGGGGTTCATCTATATACAGAGAAAAGTCAGTGGCACTCGGAGTGGTTAAAAGAGTTTGATAAAACATTCCGCTGCGATGCATGGCATATCTATGGATTTGAGTGGACCGACCAGGCCGCTGTCTGGTATATAGATGGAAACGTAGTCCATAAATTACTGGCCCCAGAAACAAAAGCCTGGCCTGATGAAGACATGTATCTCGTGCTCAACAACGGGCAGCGAACCAATTCACCCGATAGCACCACGGTATGGCCCAACGCGCTATATATAGACTATATAAAGATTTATCAGAAAAACAAGTAAACACGAATCAACTTACATTGCACGACAAAGTCTTACGACAAAAACAGATTACACTTCAACATGCCCAGGTTCCCGATATATATACTTCTCGTCACACTCACCGTATTTACCTGCGCTTCCGTTGTTGCGCAGCCGGTATATCAGCATAAACACTTCGGCATGCACGATGGACTGTCCAATGATGAAGTAACTTCCATTGTACAAGACAAGCAGGATTTTATATGGATCGGTACACGCGGTGGTCTCAACCGTTATGACGGGCACGAATTCACAAGCTATCAGAAGGAAGAAGGCGGCCTCTCCAGCAGTGCTATTGAGACACTCTTTGTAGACAGTCGTGGTAAACTATGGATTGGTACTCACAACGGAGTAGACTGTTTTGATCCTGTCACAGAAAGCTTTTCACATTATACTTTCAAAGAAAGCAACGCTACCAATGCTGGTGAGCATCGCATCATTCAGTTATTTGAAGATCGCCAGGGAATTATCTGGGCGGGTGATTATAGTCGGGGGCTCTATCGAAAAACCAACGACAGTACATTTGAAAATCACCTCAGTCAACTGGCGGTGCGAAAAGTGATTGAAGATGATAAAGGACTCTTCTGGATTGCGGCCGAATACAAAGGACTGGTGCTATACAACCCGGTAAACCAAACCACCACTACTATACTGGACGTTGCCACCGGTGTAACGACAATCGAAAAAAGTATAGCCAACGACAAAATATACCTGGGCACCTGGCGCGAAGGACTTTTTGAAGTCGATATCTCGGAAGGCTATTTCAGAAGTCCAAAGGTAACGCAGCACAAACTCGACACCCGCATTCATTCACCGAAGCTCAACGATATATATACTATACGTGCCTTGCAGAAAGATGAACTCTGGATCGGCACCTGGGATGGCGGGCTTCGCGTATGGAATGGAGAAAAAGATATACTGCGGTTCGCCCGAAATGCAAACCGGCAAGGACTGAGCAACAATATTATACTTTGCATTTTTAAAGATCGTTCAGGTGTAGTCTGGGTAGGTACTGATGGCGGTGGTGTCAATATTTTCAAGGCAAACACAAGTGGTTTTAAAAACATTGGTGCCGACCCCGATGCGGAAAGAAGTCTGAGCAACGAAAAGGTTGATGCCATTGCAATGGATAATCGCGGTAACATTCTGGTAGGCACACGCGGTGAAGGATTGAATGTCATTCATGGCAATGATGTACTCGCCCTTAACCGCCCCGGCTTTCTCGACAGCTTTTATAACGGCAAGAATAACATCGCAGCACTCCTCTACGATAACACCGGTAACTGGTGGATTGGTGACCTCGACTTTGGACTCTATAGATTACGCTGTGATGATGATTTAAAAAATTGCCAATACGAATCGCTCCGGCCGGGAGAAGGACATCGCCATATAGGAGGCATTAAAATTACAGCACTGACGGAAGACGCTCAGCATCAAATCTGGGTGGGCACACAACGAAACGGTATCAGTCGTATTTCGCTTCAACCCGATGGCGACATCAAATCCATTCACCATGATAACTTTGATGCCTATGGCGAACAAGGACAACGCATCACTACGATCGTTGCCAGCAACAAACAGGAACGACTGTGGATAGGAACTTATAACGGATTACTAAACTACCCGATGGATGACATCGATAATCGTCATCACAAGAAACTGCAACCATTCCTTGAAAATGAAATCATCCGTGCTGTTTACGAAGATAAAGATGGATATATATGGGCAGGAACCTACAATGGTTTATGGCAAATCCGTTTGAATGAATCCGGTATAGCCGGGCAAAAAAAGTGGACAACGCATGATGGACTTTCCTCTAACTATATACAGGGCATTACCGGTGTACATGGCGATAAGCATCTTTGGATTTCTACCAGCAATGGTCTCAACATGCTGGATCCTGCATCCGGCACCATCAAGATATATACGGAATATGATGGCATGATTGGCGACAGCTTCCTGCTAAACTCTGTCTTTAACGATAAACAGGGGCATCTATACTTTGGCTCTACCAATGGGCTCACCTGGTTTCATGTTGATAGTCTGCAGTCGGATCAAGATGCTGTACCACCACGTTTCACAGGTCTTGTCCTGAACGATGATATCAACGTGCGTGTAGGACAGGAATACTTTGGCGAAGTAATTCTTCCGGCTGCGATGGAATATACCTCTCACATCGTACTGGACCATCATGTTAAGAAATTTACGCTGGCCTTCTCTTCTCCTGACTACTTCTCTCCCAACCGTGCGCAATACTCCTATCAGTTAAAAGGATATGACGACCGTTGGATTGAACATCCCTCCCACACGGCTTCATTTACCAACCTTGATCCCGGAAACTATATATTTCGGTTACGCGTAAATCGCGGCATCAACAACGATGGCTCTGCTATACAGGAAATAAAGATCACCATTCTTCCTCCCCCCTGGGCAACGGTATGGGCATACGCAGGTTACACTATATTTCTGGTGTTGGTGGCAATCTGGCTATTCAGACTTATCAACGCACAAACCAACCTGCGAAACAAGCTGAAGATGGAACAGGTACTGCGCGAGAAAGAAAGTGAACTCAACCAGCTCAAGCTTCGCTTCTTTACCAATATATCGCATGAGCTGCGCACGCCTTTAACCCTGATCGCTGCACCCCTGGAGGAAATGCTGCTGTCGCATAATTTACCCGAGCCGTACCTTGAGAAAGCGCGACTCATGAAACGCAATGTAAAAAGTCTGCTTCGCCTGTCTGATCAGCTCATTACCTTTCGAAAAGTAGAAACGCAGAATATGGATCTGCTGCTGGCACCGGTAGATGTTGTGGCATTCTGCCGGGATATATATAGTTTATTTAAACTAAGCAGCGGTGACGACAAGTATATATTTGAGTTTAACAGTGAAGTTGAAAGCTGCAACGCCTATATCGACCAGGAGAAGCTGGAGATGATTCTGTTGAACCTGGTTTCAAATGCTGTTAAGTTCAGTCCGAAGGGTGGTGTAATTTCCATTCGCGTAGCTGCGCAGGAAAAGTCTGTTATACTCTGCGTGGAAGATCACGGCATCGGTATATCGGAAGAGAATGTTTCGCGCATCTTCGAACGTTTCTATCAGCTCGGAGACAGTCGTACCAACACCGGTGCAGGCATCGGACTCGCGTTGGTCGAAAGCCTGGTAAATCTTCATCAGGGACACATCCGGGTTGAAAGTAAAAAAGGTATAGGCAGTACATTCTATGTAAGTCTCCCGTTAGGAATATGGTTTGAGAATCTTGACTATGCGCATCTCCGCGAAGGCGAACAAGCAGCCTTGCGCAGCGAACATTGGAAAGAACAGATTCATGATTTGTTTCTGGATCAACATGTCAGTCGCCAATCCATGCTCGAGTCTACAACCCAGATCCTGATCGTAGATGACAATAAGGAAATGGCAGATTATTTAAGTGTATTGTTTGCCGATGCCTATCGTTGCAAGGTTGCCTATAATGGTGAAGATGCCCTCCGGATTCTGAGTAACGAAATTATCGAACTTGTTATACTCGATGTAATGATGCCGGGTATAAGTGGTGTGGAACTTTGCCAGAAGATAAAGAATAACCGTTCCACCTCACATGTACCCGTCATTATGTTGTCGGCCAAAATTACGGTGGAAGATCAACTCAGTGGTTTGCATACAGGAGCCGATGACTATATTGAAAAACCTTTCAACCCCGATCTCTTAAAAGCCCGCGTCAGAACACGACTGGAGAAAGTAAAGGAACTGAAAGAATATTACCAGCGTGAATTTCTGCTCCAACCCAAAGAGCAGGCAATTGCGAATGACGATGAAAAATTTATACTCGACCTGAAGGGTATTGTTGAGAAATATATAGCCGACACCGATAAAATCAAACTTGCGGTGCAGGAAGAAATGGCGATGAGTAAAGCAACACTATATCGCAAGCTCAAGTCTATTACCGACTATTCATTGTCGGAGTTCATCAAAGTCATTCGTATCAAGAAAGCAGCGCAGTTACTGGTAAGTTCGCAATTAAGCATTTCTGAAATAGCGTATGATGTAGGCTTTAACGACCTGAAGTACTTCCGCGTATGTTTCGAAAGTGTATACCATACTACACCTTCCGAGTATCGCAAAACCAACAAGACTAATACAGATATAACTGTGTGACTACACGCAACTCGCTTTGCGAATTTAGTTGCATTGATTCAGTCTGTCTCCCATGCTTCATTTGAATGCATGGACACTATTATTGAAACAATACACCCCTCGCCTCGCTGATGTTGTGGCTAACCTTGGTGTGTTAAAGTAATGTTTCACCCTAAATCAATTTATGTATGAGACGCCTCTTTGTCACCGTTGCATGGCTTGCCGCAATCGGCACGCTAACAAGTTCCTGTTCTGAGGAACCCGTAAACACAACACCTGAAGGAAACAAGAAAGTCGGAGCATGGGAAACTGTTCTGGAAAATTCCTTTACGGATTACGCTACATTTGAATCGAAGTGGAATTACCTCTATCCCTGGGGTTCAGACCACAACGGCAGCGCGCGGATGTATGGAAGTACAACCGATCACAACCACATCTACATTACTACCGGAGCCGTACTCAACGTGAAGGCTACCCGCATCACGTGGAATGAAGGCAGCAGTCCGCATTCACCGTATCTCCCCATCCGTTATCACTCCGGTGCTGTTCATGCCAAGCATCAGATCCTGATCAACGATCAGTTTCCCGACTATGAAGTGAAGGGCGAATTTCAGGCACCGTCTGCCGGGGGCACATGGCCTGCCTTTTGGCTTACCGGTGTGAACTCATGGCCGCCTGAGTCTGACATTATGGAGTTCAAAGGAAGTAATGTGAACTGGCAAAACACATTTGATGGACCTGACTGGACTGATGTGAACACACAAACCACGACAAGCACTGTGAGCAACCCGGGCAACTGGCATTCGTATCGCGCGTGGATTACAAAAGTAAATGCCACGGATGTAGACATTCATTACTATATAGATGGTGTATGGAAAGCGGTTCATCGCGCTCCGAATTTTGTAAACAGTCCGCTGTGGTTAATCATCAATCTGCAAATGGAAGGATCAAGCGGAAGCTCCGGCCCTACTACCGACACATTTTTGAAAGCACGTAATATATATGTGGGACGAACCAAGGCATTCTGACAGGGAATAAAAATATAGCACAACTAAAAAGAACAGTCATCATTACAACGGTGGCTGTTCTTACACTTTTGAAGTATATATATGGCATCCGCTATACCTTCATCCCGGAAGTATATTGTCATCTTCAGTTTGATGATGTCCATAATCGCATGCGAGTCTGATGATGTTTCGCCCGATGTTCACCAGGCTATACTTAGCCGGGTAAATTCAATTCGTGTTGCAGGTTGTACCTGTGGCGCAGAACTCTACTCACCTGTACAGGAACTCACGATAAATACTAAACTATCGGAAGCAGCCCGCGCACATGCGCAGGATATGTATGAGCATCATTACTTCGCACATATATCACCGGAAGGTATATCGCCCGAGCAACGCGTTGTTGCGGCCGATTACCAGGGTCATCTGCTTGCCGAAAATATAGCCACGGGATATACCACCGTGAACGAAGTCGTGATTGCGTGGCTTCAGAGCACCAGTCATTGCCAGGCACTCATGACCAATGAAGCAACGGAAATGGGAATAGCACAGGTTCATTCATACTGGGTGCTCATGCTTGGCAAAACCGATTAAGAAACTAATTCAACTATATATAATGAGAAAACAAATACTATTCTACCTGCTCACCGTCATCTGTTCTATTCAGGCTTATGGACAACAGGAATTTCGTCCGGGGTCGTTATGGCCTGATCAGGACGGTAAACACATCAACGCCCACGGTGGCGGTATACTCTATCACGGAGATACATACTATTGGTTCGGAGAATTTAAAACCGAAGGCAAAGCTGGTAATAAGGCCCTGGTTGGTGTAAGCTGCTATTCATCAAAAGACCTCTATAGTTGGAAGAATGAAGGAATCGCCTTGCGTGTTGAAAATGACTCCACCTCTGAGATAACAAAAGGTTGTGTCATCGAACGTCCCAAAGTAATTTATAACCGAAAGACAAAGAAGTTCGTGCTGTGGTTTCATCTTGAATTAAAAGGACAAGGCTATGATGCTGCACGTACTGCTGTAGCAGTGAGCGATCATCCAACAGGTCCCTATAGATATATACAGTCGTACCGCCCGAATAGTAAAACATGGCCAATCAATTTCGATAAAGCCTGGCAAACAAAAGCAGTAAAAGAAAGTGATCTGAAAGCGCACACCGATCCGTGGCGAAAAGAAGTAGCCGAAGGACTTTTTGTACGCCGTGATTTTGAGAAAGGACAAATGTCGCGCGACATGACTTTGTTTGTAGATGACGATGGCAAAGCCTATCACATTCATGCAGCAGAAGAAAACCTGACGCTTCACATTTCTGAACTATCCGATGATTACCTGTCGTTCACGGGCAAGTGGGCAACCCTTGCCCCTGCCGGACATAACGAAGCACCAGCACTTGTAAAAAGAAACGGGAAATATTTTTTGATCACTTCCGGTTGCACAGGATGGGAACCAAATGCTGCGCGCTCGTTCGTGTCCAATTCGATATGGGGCCCGTGGATATCACTTGGTAATCCGGCACGAGGCAACAATGCAGAACGCACATTTGAATCGCAGAGCACCTTCATCCTTCCTGTTCATGGCCGTAAAGATCAGTATATCTTCATGGCCGATCGATGGGTTCCTGAGAACGCTATCGATGGACGGTATATATGGCTGCCCCTCACCTTCGAAGGCGACAAGCCCGTGATCAAATGGTTTGACCAGTGGAGTCTGAAACAACTTGCAACTCCCTAAGTCCCTCTCATTTTTCAGGATTTGAATGCATTCACCCTATTTCTGATGCATTTCTCTCTATGTCGCGGGCAAACGATTGCGACTATTGTATACCAAATTTCAATCGTATGATATCACTTTACTCTTCACCTCATGCTGTCGGTAAACAGCGGCCACCTACCCGCGCGGCTTCACTTGTTTCCATGCAGCATCCCAAACCTTTCAAATCTTTTACTATGCTAACACAGTATTTCAGAACACCACATCTCTTGCTGATGTGTTTGTGGCTGTCGTTTGCCACACCAGTTTTTGCGCAGCAAACTACCGTCTCCGGCCGGGTCGTAAGCGCAGAAGATCAAACCGGACTTCCCGGTGTAAGTATCGTCATCAAAGGCACGGGCACCGGTACAACAACCAACGCTGATGGCGACTATACCTTGGCAGTGCCGAACAGCGATGCTATACTTGTTTTCTCGTTCGTAGGATTTCGCAATCATGAAGTTCTCGTTGGTACAAACACAACTATGAACGTCTCTCTTGAAACTGACATTCAATCACTGCAGGAAGTTGTCGTGGTTGGATACGGTGAGCAGAAGAAAGCCAACCTCACCGGTGCTGTAGCATCGGTAAACATCAGCGATGTAAAATCTATACCGGTATCGAACACAGCCAGTCTTTTTCAGGGACGCATGCCTGGTGTAACGGTGAGTAACTTTAGCGGACAACCGGGTAACGATGATCCTCAAATCCGTATTCGCGGTATAGGCACATTCAACTCGGGCGCAGAGCCTTTGGTAATTGTTGATGGTATACAAAGCCAGATCAACCAGGTACCCGTTGCTGATATAGAAAGTGTAAGTGTACTCAAGGATGCAGCGTCTGCCTCTATATATGGTGTACGCGCAGCAAACGGTGTGATCATCATCACAACGAAACGTGGTAAAGAAGGACAGGCAAGGGTAAATCTCAACAGTAATATAGCCTTTCAAAGTCCGATCATGAAACCCGACTTTCTTGACTCATGGGATTGGGCAACCGTACGCAATGAATGGAATGTTGCCACCGGAGGAACACCCACCTATACTGCTGAACAGATCCAGGCGATGCGCGATGGATCAGATCCGGATCGCTTTGCCAACACCGACTGGTGGGACGAAACATTCCGCACTGGTGTAATGCAAACTTACGATGCATCGGTAAGTGGCGGTTCGCAGAATGTAAAGTATATGGTGTCTACACAATATATGGATCAGGTTGGTGTGATGAAAGGAACCGATGCCAACCGCGCGAGTGTACGGGCAAATATAGATATAGAAGCGTCCAGGAAATTAAAGGTTGGCCTTAACCTCTATGCTTACGATAGAAAATATAATGAGCCATCCTTAAACTCGGCATCATCCAACGATGACAACAGTATAGTATATAGCATTCGCAGATTTACACAGCCTACGATTCCGGTACGATACGCCAACGGTGAATATGGATTTGTAGATGGAGCAGAACCAACACGTGTCGGATTTCGCAATACTGTATGGGCAGCAACTACAGGCTTTAGTGAAACACAGGAGTCGCGCCTGGAAGGGAAACTCTTTGCCAGTTATGAAATTACAGAGGGCCTTCGATTCAAAACGAGTGTCGGGGCGATCAATGTATCCGGAGTAAATTCGCGATTCGTTCCAACCTATAAACAGTTAAATGCAGATGGAGTTGTTATCAGTCAGAATGTAAACAACAACCTGAGCAACAACAACACAACGTTTAAGAGACAGTTACTCGAGAATCTCCTCACCTATGATAAAACCGTGGGGACACATACACTAAATATACTGTTAGGACATACCGCTCAATATGAACGCAATGACTATATGTATGCTTACCGTCAGAATTTCCCGAACAACAACCTGCACGAACTTGATGCCGGATCACAAAATCCACAGGTAAATGGTAATGCTTATGAAGTAGCGCTGCAATCATTCTTCGGTCGCGTTAACTATGCATACAACGATAAGTATCTTTTCGAAGCCAACATGCGCTACGATGGTTCTTCCCGTATGCCGAAGTCCGATCGTTATGGTTTGTTTCCTTCTGTATCGGCAGGTTGGGTATTGAGCAGTGAAAGTTTCTTAGTTGACAATAGCCTGATATCGTTCTTAAAACTACGTGCCAGCTGGGGGCAACTCGGTAACCAGGAAATCGGTAACTATGCCTATACGCAGAACTTCGCTACCGGAAATAATTACCTGATCGGAGGTATAGTATCAGGCGGTGTCGCCATTAACGATCTGGCCAACCAGAATATAAAATGGGAAACAACGACAATCACCGACATTGGTCTGGACATGAATTTCCTGAACGATCGATTACAGGTTACTGCTGACTATTTTAATAAGAAGTCATCGGATATACTCATTCGCTTGCCTATACCCGGTACACTCGGTGTAAACAACGGTCCGTATCAAAATGTAGCAGCAGTTGATAACAAAGGATGGGAAGTAAATATAGCGTATCAAGACCGCAAGGGTGATCTCGGCTATTCAGCGAGCGTAAATCTTTCGCAGGTAAAAAATGAAATTGCAGATATAGCAGGGCTCGAGAACTGGATCAGCGGCAACACTATAAATCTCGTAGGCCAACCGATTGGTGCATACTACGGATATGTTGCTGACGGATACTATACCGAAGAAGAACTCGCCAGTGCTCCTGCCCAGTTCGGAACCCTTCGTGCCGGGGATATCAAGTATAAAGATCTCAGCGGACCTGATGGTATACCGGATGGAAAAGTTACAGCTGATTACGATCGTCAGATTATCGGAGAACCTTTCCCCAAGCTGAGCTACGCTTTTAATCTGGGTGCAGATTATAAAGGCTTCGACTTGAATCTGTTCTTCCAGGGTGTATCAGGCATCGAACGTTTCTATTGGTATAATACTGAAAACGTAGGACAATTTACCAGTTCCATTCTCGATCACTGGACACCCACAAACACGGATGCTGCATACCCGCGCTTCGGTAACAACAGCAACAACTTCGCGATGTCGAGCTTCTGGTTGCGTGATGCATCGTATCTGCGACTTAAAAATGTTCAGCTCGGATATACCTTTCCAAAAGCGCTGATCGGAAGACTCTCCATACAAAACCTGCGACTCTTCTTCACCGGTACAAACCTGATCACGTTCACAGATGTTGAGGAGTTTGATCCGGAACGTCCTACAGGCGATGAACGCAACCGCGCATACCCGGGCTTGAAGTCCTATTCATTCGGTCTCAACATCACCTTCTAACTGTGTAAAAACATTTTGATATGAAACACCTGAAGATATATATCCTGGTACTCCTGACGATAGTGTCAGGTTGCTCCGATGAGTTTCTGGACCGGAAGTCGCTCAATGATCTGAGCTCCGATTCATTCTGGACAACCGAAGATGACGCCAAGATGGCGCTCATGGGTTGTTACTCTGCGCTGCAGGATCAATGGCTTTTCGACTCAGACCCGTGGACGGGTGGTGTAGTACGATTGGACTACCTCACTGACAATGGCTATACCGCGTGGCAGTGGATGCCCGGTGGAGATATAGCGCAAGGCACCCACAACTCTACATCCTGGATTCTGGGCGACACCTGGCGCGCTGCTTACCGTGCTATAGGCCGCACCAACCAGGTGATTGCCAATGTTCCAAAAATTCCGAACATCAATCCGCAGGTAGCGAACCGCATTGTAGCTGAAGCGAAAGTGATACGCGCTACAGTATATAATCTGCTGGCGATGACATTTCACGATGTACCGCTTATCACAGAACCACAAACTGTACAGGAAGCATCGGTTCCCAAAAACACACACGATGAAATCATGACCTTCATTTCCAAAGATGTAGAAGATGTGATAGGTGATTTACCGCTTCCGGGCGAAATTCCTGGCACCGAATACGGCAGAATAAGTCGCGGTGCTGCACTGGCAACACTGGCTCGCATATATCTATACCATCATGAATATGCAAAGGCAGCAGACGCTGCAAAACAAGTTATAGACCTCGGCTATTATTCGCTGGCTGCAGACTATAGCACGTTGTTTACAACTGATCATGAACAGGATAAAGAAGTAATTTTCTCCGTTACGTTTGATCGCTTCCTCGATGATGGATCAGCATTCGCGGGCTACTGGGGCATGATTGATTATCAACGTGTACTACCGAATCTCGCAGAAGAGTTTTATACTATAGATGGACTCCCTATAACGGAGTCTGCCCTATATGATGCTGCCGATCCGTCTGCCAACCGCGATCCGCGTTTCCGCACAACCGTAGTTTCCAACAACGACACGTGGAAAGGAAAACCTGTTACCGGTGAAGAAGGATTCTATTATCAACGGAAATATACCGAAGAGAATAACGATGAAGATCACTTTGATTCACCACAGGATTTTTATGTAATCAGATATGCCGATGTACTCCTGATGCGTGCCGAAGCACTGGTGCGTGCCGGTGGCTATAGCGAAAGTGAAGTTATTGATCTGATTGACGAAGTGCGCGATCGCGTAGATATGCCACGCGTTGAAGATGTTGAAGGTACCGGCCTCACCACTGATGCACTGCTAGAAATTATCAAGCATGAACGCAGAGTCGAACTCGCATTTGAAGGTCTGCGCTATTTCGACCTGGTGCGTTGGGAAGAACTTGATGACCGCTATGAATGGTATATGGCGAATGAACTGCCCGCTATGCAAGCGCTCGGCTATCCGGATGCATACCCGCGCAAATTTATTTCATATCGCTGGCCTTTACCGCAGGGCGAGATAAATGTTAACAAGAACCTGATACAACATGATGAGTGGCGGTAACACCCACGAACAAAAGCCTCAGATTTATGCTGAGGCTTTTTTATTTCACATCAAAGTTTATGCAGACCCTCTGTCGCTTCTTTATTACCGGGCCATTTTGCCAGGAGCTTCCGATAAGTATCACTTGCCAGCTTCTTTTTATTTGCAAGAATATAGCTGTCGGCCAGCTTTAAATATGTAGCCGGTATACTATATCGCTCTGCACTTAGTTTATAAATTTCAATAGCCTTCTCGATTTCTCCGTGCTCTTTATAGCGGTCGCCTAACCGATTGATATTCTCCATTGAGAAATCATATTTGTAATGCATCGAATCTGTCTCAATCATCCGCCTGAGTTCCTTTATTCCGGCTTTGAATCCTTTCTTACGAATATAGCTGTTGATTACGGTATCTATAGGGATCAGGTGAACGTTGAGTGGTTGTTTATTCGTGAGCACTTTTTCAAGATACCGCGTTGATATTCCGTAAAGTGCCGCATCACCATTTTTCCTGTTAAAGGAAGAACCACCGAGTATACCGATCAGGTATCCCTTCTTATCGATCAACGGAGAACCACTAAAGCCGCCAAGATTAAAACTCTCCGGTACTGTAAAAATTATTCTGTCACCTTCAACTTCAAGAACCTTCGCCTCTTTCGTAAGACAACTTTTTTCTGCGTACGGACATCCGGTAAAGTAAATAGTATCTCCGGCTTCAACAGTTGTATACCGCGGCTTCAGGGGATGAATAGCCGGAGATCTGAACTTCGTAGTAAACACTAGCCAATCCCGCTGTGTAATAGTTGATTTCGGTCCACTTAACACTTCCGTAGTATCCTGGTTGATCAAGCGATCGATCACTACAGAATCTTTCAGGTTGCCTTTCGGGTGCATGATCCAGCGCTGAAGATCGCGCAGGTCTACGGTGGTCATCGATTTTGTCTTCGCTACCCACAACGCATGTTTTACCGTTGCGGCCAGTGTATCGGTTCCAGTATCAATCAAAAAACCGGTGGCTACATATTCAAAGGACGGATGTACATATCGTTCACCGTTGCTATACCAAACCTCGTTAATCATCGCGATCGTTGGCCGCTGATCTTTCGGGTGATCTTTTAACGAATCGGTTTGCTGCGCGAAAGAAACAACAGGTATACCCAGAAAACAGAGAACAACAGTATATATCTTTACCATTTATCGATTGGTTGTGAACAAACATAAAGAAACCGAACATCCGGGATACCTAATAAAATGTAAAAAGATGTTAATGAAATGTAAAAAATACTCCTTCGCATTACTGATGCCTTCGGGTATATTTGATTTTCGAACCTATATTGTGGCCGTTAAACGTCTATGGATCGCTATCAACTTATAATTGCACGCGAACAGGTAAGAGGCTCGGTGCCCAAACAGTTATCTGACGAGGCATTCAGACAACTTGTTGAACTGGAAGAAAGTATACATCAACTGGAAGCAGCCTGTACCGCGATCGATGAGCAGACACTTGACGTAATGTTCAATCAACGCTATAATTATCCGGACATGTTCATGGAGGATATCATTGCTGATCACATCCGAAACGATATATTTTCAAGGTATCCGGCAGGCTGGGCAGACGAAAGTCAAGACAAGTTTTTCATCAACGATCATCCTGTTGACGAGAATAGCACGTTCAGCCTTTGGGCACCCGGTATCATTACGATAACGATACGCGAATTGAAACATTACCCGTTATTGGGATTTAACTCGGTGGGTGCCTATGCAACATTCATGTTTTTGTTGTACGGTAAACGCTTTGAAGATGCCACGAGATGTTTGAGTAAATCAGGTGAGCATGAACCGAGACAATTATTTGACGGGTTGTTTGCTCAGGCTATATCCGAACCGGATTTTCTGTTGCTGCAATTCCTGCTGTATCAAGGACTTTGGTCAAAATTCGGACCGCGAAACAACGGTGCGGAACTAAAATATACCAGGGGAGATAAACTTTTGTCAATAATCCCATTTCCAAAGGGTCTTATGCCCTATGCTGAACAGAATTTTTACGGAGAGTTGTTAATGAAATTCAGACGCGCATTGTAACGACCAGAATATATATAGTTTAATTATGCTTGCAGAAGGATCATTGGGAGACGCATACGGTGCGGGGTTTGAATTCGCCTCACGCGAGAAAATTGACCAGTTCAATACACTCGAGCGTTACGAACAACATCCGCGGTATCCGTCTATTTATAAACGGTATACAGACGATACACAATTGGCTATTGCTATAGCAGAGTATATAGCAGATGGACTGGAGTGGACGCACGTTGGACTTGCCAATAAATTTATAGAAGCATTCAAACGCGATCCGCGCGAAGGATATGGCTCTGGAATGTACAAGGCATTAACGACATCTTCGAATGGAAAAGAGTTCATCCGTAACCTCGATCGAAGAAGCAAACGAAATGGTGCCGTGATGCGCGTTTACCCGATCGGTATATATCCTCACGTTAACCATGTGCTTGAATATGCCGCTATACAGGCATCCGTTACCCATGATACACCGGAGGCAATTACCTCGGCTCAGGCCGTTGCGTTGATGATGCATTATTGTTACTACCGGAAGGGCACACTCCATCAACTGCCTCAGTTTCTTAGCGACATACAAGGTATTCATTGGAATACAACCTGGAAGAACGAAGTGCAGATCGATGCAATTCAATCCACGGAGGCTGTACTTTCAGTCCTGGTTCAATCGCCTCCGAGTCTGAAAAATATACTTTTAAATAGTGTTGCGCTGGGTGGAGATGTTGATACAGTAGCATCGCTGGCATTGGCTATAGCCAGTCAGGCTGATGAAGTTGATCAGCACCTGCCGCCATGGATGTATACTGATATCGAAAACAGCGAGTATGGATTATCCTATATACAGGCACTTGATTCTAAACTACTGGCTTTGTTTAACCGGGTACATTCGTAACCGTGTTACAACGGACTCATTATCAAGCTTGTCTTTCTCCATCCGTACGGACTTGTAAAAAAAATAAAATATATTTGAACAATAATTGCAGTACAGCCGTTTGTGATAGTAATACTATCATTTTTGACAAAATGGCTATCGTTTCGTTCAAATTGAATTCTAATTTATACCTGCGCGACCCGCAGTCGAGTGCGCTGGGCCAGAAAATCATTCAATCCAGTATCAAGATGATCGATAAGACAGGGGCTGATGATTTTACATTTAGAAAGCTGGCATCTGATATCAGCTCCACCGAGGCATCTATATATCGGTATTTTGAAAACAAGCACCGTTTGCTTTTATACCTGATCGACTGGTATTGGACATGGCTTGAGTATAGAATCGACTATCGCAATCAGAATATAGCGAGTCCTGTAGAGCGCCTGCGGACTTGTATCCGCATGCTCGTGGAAGAAAAGAAAACCGATCCGGATATACCCTTTGTTGATGAACAGAGACTTCAGCGAATTGTTAATACCGAATTCGAGAAAACATACCTGACCCGGCAGGTCGACACCGACAATAAAGAAGGTCTCTTCCTCCCCTATAAATCGCTATGCAAAAAAATTGCTGGTATTCTCAAGGAGATTAATGCACAATACCCTTTTCCGCATTCGCTTGTGAGCACCATTGTATTGAGTGCCAATCACCAGCTATACTATGCCCAGCATCTTCCGTCACTCACAGATATAAAGACGGAGTCGCGGCAGAAACACGACAAGCTTGCAGAGTTTCTGGAGACAATGGTGCTGAACACAATTAACGCTAAAATCAAATGACCAATCACTCAATCATACGAATACTGCGTGAGGCCGCACTTCTGCTAAAACATGATTTCAATCCGGCCGATCTGCGCTTTGTGGAGATTAACAACCGCTACTATTCGAAAGCAGAGTTTAGCGAATTCAAGAATGATCTGATCGAAGCGGGCAGCAAGATGCGCATGCTTTTTCTCGAGCAAAATATACCCGCGGCTACGTTGTCCGATGTGGTAAAAGATGATAACGTACTTGTGCTGGTGTTTCATGAAAAAGAACACGAACTTGTTCCGCTTCTTATTTCAGGCAACCGAAAAAAAATATCTGTCAACGCATTACAAGATGATACACAGCTATCTTTTCCTTCAGATGTTTCAGAACTGACGTCCCTATATGCCGACCGGAATGGCGTAGTCAGTTATATACTATACCCCTATAAAAACCTGGTGAGTGACTACGCGTACGAAGGCGATGGGGTTCCGGAACCGATGAGTCCGATCAGACGTTTTTTCAGATTACTCTCTACCGAACGGAAGGATATACTATATATACTCTTTTATTCAATTGTGATCGGTCTTATTGGTATGATATTACCGATAGGCATTCAGAATACTGTAGAGCTTATTTCCGGTGGCGTGTTTTTCAGTTCGGTATACCTGTTGATCGGTGCCGTTATCCTGGGCGTATTGTTCACCGGAATTTTGCAGATCGTGCAGATAAGCCTTGTTGAACATTTACAGAGGCGTGTATTTACCAAAGCCGCTATCGAATTTGCATTTCGGATTCCGCGCATTCGTATGGAATCCATTCTCAACAACTATGCTCCTGAACTCGTCAATCGGTTCTTCGATGTTATTACACTGCAGAAAGGTTTACCAAAAATGCTGATCGATCTTTCTGCCGCAGCTATACAAATCCTGTTCGGACTTATTCTGCTATCGCTATACCACCCGTTTTTCGTATTCTTCAGTTTAATATTGGTGTTTGCTTTATTCCTGATTTTCTGGCTTACAGGCTCCAACGGATTAAAGTCATCCATCAATGAATCAAAGTATAAATATAAAGTTGTACAATGGCTGGAAGAACTCGCGCGTTCAATCAACTCATTCAAGCTTGCTGGCAACACCGACCTGCCGATCAGACGCACAGATAATACGGTGAATAACTACCTCAAATATCGCAAAGCACATTTTCAGGTACTCATCACGCAGTTCTCATTTATTGTAATTTTTAAAACGGCTGTAACGGCCAGTCTTCTGATCCTCGGAACTATACTTGTTGTAAACCGCGAAATTACATTAGGACAATTCGTTGCCTCGGAGGTTATCATCATTCTGATCCTGCATGCTGTTGAGAAAACAATCATGTATATGGATGTTATTTATGATCTGTTAACAGCTGTCGATAAGATTGCTCAGTTAACCGATCTTCCCCTGGAAAAAGTAGGCGGACTGGATTTCCAGAGACATGCCGTAACCGGATATTCAATCGAACTGAAACAATTAAAATACAAATACCCGGAAAAACCGGGGCACGTGCTGAATGGAATTGACCTGCGTGTACACTCCGGTGAAAGGCTATGCATTGCCGGACCGGGCAACGCGGGCAAAACAACACTCACCAACCTCATCGCGGGTATACATTCAGATTATGAAGGTATCATTACCATAAACAACTATTCTTTGCGCGACCTGGACATCCGGCATTTGCGCGACAGCATGGCTAAAAATATATCACCTGAAGATATATTTGATGGCACTATACTGGAGAACATTACGCTGGGTAATGCCACCCGCACCGTTGAAGATGCTATTGCTGCAATACAAAAGGTAAAGCTGGAAGATGAGATCAACCGTTTACCGGAAGGTTTGAATACACACATTGTGAGTGGCGGAAAAGGATTTTCAAGTTCGTTCATTCACAAACTTATATTGGCACGCTGCCTGGCAAAAAAACCTGCACTGATTATCCTCAACGATTTCTTCTCCGGATTGAAACGGCAGGAAAAACTTGATCTGCTGCAGTCGGTCATCAATACGGACAACCGATATACATTGCTCGCGGTGTCCAATGATCCGTTGATCATGGCTGCGTGCGATCGGGTAATACTTATTAACAACGGACAAATTTCCGATGAAGGTCACTTTGATGAACTTTTGAAGAAAGGTACGATCAATAACTATATTGATTAAATGTATGCTGCGACTATCAACACATCGAATTGACAAAATGGTAAAGGAGGAAAATCTATACTCCCTGCGCGCTCTGAAACGTCCGGCAGCCGGTATACTCATTGCGAAATGGCTAATGGCATTGGGGGCTATATTTATAATTTTTCTCTTTTTGCCGTGGCAACAAAATATACGGGGCATCGGAAAAGTTACAGCACTGAATCCGGCAAACCGTCCGCAGACGGTGCAGGCTGTGATTGCAGGACAAATTCA
>DJFR01000268.1:31378-32049 GCA_002432545.1 Flammeovirgaceae bacterium UBA5867
CAGGAACAGCTTACTGCCAAGAAGAGCAGTCTTGCCTCCAAAACGGAAAAAGCAGAAGCGCTGCAACGGCAAATCACAGCCCTGAAAACCGGCATGCAACGCAAGATCGAACAGGCCACCGCCAAGCTCGAAGCCGAACGAGTAAAATTGAAGAACGCAGAGAATCAATATCAGCGTAACAAAAAATTATTCGAAGCGGGAAATATACCCCTCACCAAGTTTCAGGAAATTGAGTATAAATACCAGGGCAGCGAAGCCGACTATAGAAATGCCACACTGGAGATAGCCCGGCTCCGCGCAGAGTATATGGAGAAGATCAGTAAATCAGAATCAGACCTGAGTGCTACGCAAGGCGATATATATGAGACACACGGTGAGATATCAAAACTATCCAATGAATATACCAACACGCAGATACGCAGCAGTCAATACCAGATCACGGCTCCCCAGGACGGCTACGTGGTACGCGCGATGAAAGCCGGTATAGGCGAAACGATAAAAGAAGGTGATGCTGTTTGTACAGTAATGCCCGAGGTAACAGACCTTGCCGTAGAGATGTATGTAAAAGCAATGGACATTCCGCTGATCAGTAAAGGTCGCAAGGTGCGTATTGAATTTGACGGCTGGCCGGCCTTGCAATTTTCAGGATGGCCAAGTGTATCGGTTGGAAG
>DJFR01000268.1:32086-71542 GCA_002432545.1 Flammeovirgaceae bacterium UBA5867
TGGGTAATGCTCGAAAATGTACCGGTGTGGTACGAGATCTGGCGCCAGCTTAACGGCTTCCCTCCCAGCCTGTATAAAGCTCCGCTGCAGGATGCACTACCATCAAAGGACAAGCAGAAAGGCTCTGAAGAAAAGAACAGTTAAAACAACGGCAGGACTACACGTTATGAAGAATGCATTGCTGATCATGTTGTTTAGCATATACTATACCGCGCTGTTGGGACAGCAGCAAAACGACTCTATATTTGTATTGCCGGATACAGCGAGACCTGTTACACTTGAAAATTTCTATCAGCTGATTACACGTTATCATCCGGTGGTGAAACAAACCGATTTACTCTCGGACGTTGCGCGACAGGAAATACGCCTGGCACGCGGTAATTTTGATCCCAAGATCGAAAGTGAATTTCTGCTAAAGCACTACAACAATACCGAATACTACCGGTTGTTTAACGGAGGCATAAAATTCCCGACCGCGAGTCCGGTCACTCCTACGATTGGTATGGAGCGTAACACCGGTGAGCGTTTAAATCCGGAGCACTATATATCCAGCGACTATAATTACCAGCAGCTTTATGCCGGTATATCGTTGCCCTTAGGCCAGGGTCTGATTACCGATGACCGCAGAACTGCCCTGAAGCAAGCGGAGCTATTCAGCAAGATGATGGAAGCAGAGCAGGTTAAACTCATAAACAAATTATTACTGGAAGCTGCAAAAGACTACTGGCAATGGTACTATAGCTACTATAACTATAGACTGGCCAGTCGTACAACGGCTATTGCAGAAGAAATATTCCGAAGGGTAAAGATGAATTTTGATGGTGGTGAGCTCGCCAGTATGGACACCGTGCAGGCGAACATTACATTGCTGGAGCGCCAGGTAAACATGCAGGAAGCGTTACTAGCGTTAAAAAACAATACGATAAAAGTATCAACCTATTTATGGGACAGCACGATGAACCCGGTAGACTTGTCGCTACAGCACGCGCCTGTAGTACCCTCTGCATCCGTTATACTATCGCAAAATATACTGGAAGAACTTATCAGTGAAGCCAACGTAAATCACCCGGAGTTACGCAAGCTCAACCTGAAAATCCAGCAACTGGAGCTTGACAGACGGCTTGCGTCAGAGTATATGAAACCGCGTGTTAACGTTTCATACTATATGCTGAACCAGCCGTTTTATCCGGAAGGCATAACCAATTCGTTTGTATGGAATGACAACTATAAATTAGGCATTGACTTTTCCATGCCGCTCTTTCTTCGTAAAGAGCGCGCCAAGATTGCACAGACCAGGCTAAAGATTAGTAACTCAACCTATGATCGTGATATAACCCGCAGACAGATCATCAACGATATACAGTCTGCGTACAATCAACTCGTCAACAACGGAGCCATTTTGCAACAGCAACGCGCGATGGTTGATAACTATTACAGGCTCATGAATGCCGAACTTCTCAACCTCGAAAATGGAGAAAGTGACCTGTTCAAAATCAACGTTCAACAGGAAAAACTTTTCAATGCACAATCCAAGCTTATCAAAACGATTGCCGACTATGAAAAGCAAAAATCTGTACTCTACTGGTCAGCCGGAGTAAGACCTTTGTCATATGAATAGCTGATGCTTCCAAGATTTACGAGCATACCTATACTATCTATAGCTTACCACTCTGAAGCGATTACCGTTCTTATCGCACGAATCTCCCTGGATTATACAATCAGCTACCGGTGTAAAAAAAGTGGCAGCGCACAATACATATACTATATATAGATACAATTACAAGCTATACATTACCGCATTATTCGTTAGGTATCTCAGTATAAAGTTTAAAAAAATAAAACAACTATAGTCCTTGCTATATATCATCAACCAAGTATTAGTTTTGCCTTGTGCAGTTGAAAGCAGAACTAAACTATAAATAGTATAAACATGAAACAGTCGATCTTAAAATTATCAGTTGTCATTGCGTCTTCCATCATCATACTTTCCTGTGGTAAAAATCAGGAAGTACACAACAAACTGGCCGCGGAACATAAACTATTAGAGTCTGAAGATTCGTTAATGGAAGTGGCGCACATGCAACTCAATGACGATCATGACAAATGGATGAAGGCCGAGCTCGATGAACCCGACACAGCCATGCAGGCGCAGCACAAATTAATAGAAGAACAACATCTCGCGCTTATCGTAAAGCACGACTCAATCGTAAAGCTTCACAAGGAACTAACGGCCAGACATGCAGAGCTCGAGCAAGCACACCTGGAAGGTAAAGTGGATGACAAACAAATAGAACAAGATCATAAAATGTTCATTGAAGAGCATGCTAAAATGAAAGCCGAGCACGACCAGTTGATCGCCGACCATGATAAAATGAAAGTGGAGCATGAAGCAATGCTGGCAAGTCACCAGAAAACGGCAGCGCCAAATGCAGCAGCAGAATAGTTCTGCCATAATCTTTAAACAAGTATAATTTCCAAAAAGACCTCTTCTAAACAAAGAGGTCTTTTTTTATAGATAAGCTTATAGCCAGGCGTTGCATGCAAACAACGCAATCGCTATACGCGCCATGAATACAGCTTCGGTCAGCGCACAATCTTTCCGAAACATATAATATTAGTCTCCTCCCTGAACTGTGGATTTGATCACAAAGGCTGTCAGTTCTGCCATCTTACCATCACGAAATCGCCACACATCGCAGTATGAGTAGTGAGCATCTCTCCCATCTTCGTCCTTCATGGTTATGCTGCCAAGTGCCGTAACAAAATCATCCTCAGCGATTAAGTTTGAGACCATGAACCTGGGCGGCTTCGTATAGGTCTCGGTCATCCACTGCCGAACAGCTTCTTTCCCGCGCAGAGTCTTGTCGCCTACAAAGGTCCATACAGTATCGTCCGTGCAGAACGACAGAAAGCCCTCATTGTCACCTGCAGTAACAGCTGCATTTGCCATTTTTAATATTGCTTTATTAGTCTCTGACATAAAACTTTTTTAGGTTTCAGATCACGTTGAAGTAAACGTTTCGGAGATGTTAAATTACTTTGAACTCCGTATGAAGATTGGGGCGTATAAAATTATTCCATCCATTTCGTTCCCCAATCTATTGATTTATAGTGCTTTCATTTGATTTGAGCGTTCCGCATGTGCCGGGCACACATCAGGTATATAGATGGAATGCTGCCGTGTAATGCGTTAAACTCATTTTCATAATTTACCTTTGTCAGGATGGCTTCGATAAAATATAGTCAATGATGTTCTTATATTTGACGCTCCAGCCATTGTACTAAACTATAAAGACACATGAATTTACCGTTTATTGAAATCATAGAAGCCACCACTCCCGATCCGAATCTCTTACTGTGGAAATTTACCGATGAAGACAAAGAGATTAAAAATGGAGCAAAGCTCACAGTACGGGAATCGCAGGTAGCTGTTTTTCTGAATGAAGGTCAGCTTGCAGATGTATTCCAGCCGGGACTTCATACATTAAGTACTGAAAACATTCCTGTCATCAGTCGTTTGAAAGGTTGGAAGTATGGATTCAACAGTCCGTTTAAAGCCGATATATATTTTGTAAACACACGCCAGTTTGTTAATAACAAGTGGGGCACGCCTGCACCGATCATGATGCGAGACCCTGAATTTGGCCAGGTGAGAGTTCGTGCATTTGGTACGTTTGATATTCAGATCAAAGACCTTGCTGTATTCTTTCGTCAGTATGCGGGCACGTACGAGACCTTTACCATTTTCGAATTACAACATGAACTTCGGGATTTCATTGCACCTAAATTCGGAGAAGTCTTGGCGCAGCAAAATATATCGGTTAAAGATATAGCCGGTAACGTTACAGAACTTGGCAAGAAAGTAGAACCATTTCTGAAACCTTACTTCTCGCAATTTGGAATTGAATTGATTTCGTTTACCATTACAAGTGTTACACTTCCCGATGAAGTTTCGGCTCATTACGACAAGATAACCAATATGAATATGGTAACGGATATGGATAAGTATACCAAATTCAATACGGCACAGGCTATAGGAGAAAAAGGAACTGCATTAAACGAAGCGACTACAAATGCGATGGCAATGGGAATGATGATGAACCAGGCGAAACAAGTCAATCATCCGCAGGACGACATCACATCGAAACTACAAAAGTTAAAAACGCTTTTTGAATCCGGCCTGATAGACGAGGCAGAGTATAAAGCAAAAAAAGCAGACTTGATTGATAAACTATAAATCGAAATGAGCGAGAATAAAAAAACTCTTTCACTGCTGGAACGAATGAAACAAAAAGCAGTCGGGCAAAAATCGTATGGAGGAGAATATATAGAAGAACCTGCAAAGGTCAATGCAAGAACCTGCCCTAACTGCGGCGCAGGACGAGCCGAGCAGGATGGATTAACACATTGTGCGTACTGCAGCTTTGAATTTCTGTCGGTAAAACTTACCGATGGTATCAACATCAAAAAAGAAGATAACTCTCAAACTATTTAAACCGTGTCAGGATTTTTTAAGAACGGCTCTGAAGACAGCCGAATAATCGTTGTACGAAAAGAAATGAATGAAACCAAAGAACGTTTCTTTACATTCATCGAAAAACTGGAAGACAAACTACGAGAATTCACCGCAGCATCTATACCTGAACTGACAGAACTGAATAATACAGATCCCGATCAATTCAAGCGCGGATATCACCGAATGAAAGCTGCCGTGTTGGGACAATTGGACAGCATTCAGAAAAAAGCATTGGATGTGAAAGAGGAAAAAATTGCAGGCTATGCTTTCTCCAGTGATGATCACGAAGTTTCAAAGGTATACCTTGAATTTAGAAACGAGTGTTACGATCGTTATTTTCAATTCGATGAGCTATACGCCCGGTGCCGTCAGGAAGTAGAAGATACTTACGCGGAAGACTTTGAACTGCAGTATCAAAAAATTCTGGACGAACATGAATCCATCAAAGATAAGTTTCGATGTAAGCAATGTGGAAGTCCTATAACTATTGACAGGATATATTTCACAACAACCTATATTACCTGCCCGGCCTGCCAGACGCGAAATACATTTGAGCCCAGCACACAAGCCAAGATGTTGGAGCATATAGGTCGAAGTTTAGCGGAACAAAGAACACGGCATCTGCTGAAAGAACACGATGAGATTCCCGAAAAGACTCAGGCGCTATACCTGCAAAGACATCACCTTGAACTGAGTCTCATCCAGGAAAACGACAAGAAGATCATTGAACAAAAAACAGCCGAAATACACGCGCTGGAAAAACAGCACCAGGAACTTGAAAGTACACGTCCGGCTTTATACCAAAAATATTTACGCGCCATGTTTGATGAATGGAACAAGATCAATCCTGCATTGGCCGATGAACATGAAAAATTTTACATCCGGTTATTAAATGACTACGCGAAATAAATCAAAATCCTATTATGAGTAATCCATTATTAGAACCCATTCACGGAATATCCTTGTACGACTATGCAGCTGTATCTGCCAAGATGGCTTCGGGCATTGATCCTAAAAGCATTTATAAAGCATTGGGAATAGAACCCGCAGTATTTGAAGAGGCATCTGCCCTGTGGGTAACCCGCATGCAGGAAGACAGTACGTTTGAAGTAACTATACTTTTCGGACAATATTTTTCAGAAGCCGATAAACATCCGAAGCTAAACGGACTTCAGGCAGAAGTAAGTGAAGAGGGAAAAGCCAATCTCGAAAAACTTAAAACAGACCGCTACTTTTACGAAGAGTTGTGCGGAGCGCGACAAGCAGCTTATGAATATGGCCTTGACGGAGCACAGTGGATACAGGATAACTTCGGAATTTCATTAGGAGATTTCCAGGCTGTAGCCATGAAATGGTCGGAAGTACAAGCGCAGGATATTCATAACAACACCGAAAACATTCATCACTTTGTTGACTATCAGCAAAAGAAACAAGCGGAATATGCAGCCAAATTTGCCTCTGAACAAGGTGGCAACGTTGCTGATGATGTGGAATTCTGACAGACTGTAAAGTATATTTCATTAAACAGTATACCGTGATGGTATACTGTTTTTTTTTTAAGCTATAGTATCACGATTCGGACGCAAGCAAATATAGTGTGAGGTCTGGAACTACAATCGGGATATAGTATAGATCGATCATTGAAACTTTCCATCTCTCCTGCTCCTATCGTGTTATCCCCTGCGCAATAACTACCGTATCGATTTAATATCCTTAGCCACAAGAGTCAGGTCGTTGTTGAGTTGATGACCTCCAGCCGGTATTTCCCGAAAAGATGCCCACGGTAATTGCTGACGATAGATGGTAAAGTGAGCAAATGGCACTTCTTCATCATCAAGACAGTGATAGAAAAACAACGGGATTTTCTTATCTAATTTTTCCGCATAATCTGACTGAAGCTTGAGAGGTTTTACCCAATCTTCTTCTCCATTCCAAAAGGGTGTAGCGATCAGAAAAATACCTGCGATCTTTTTTGCTATAGCATTTTCCGAGAGGTATACCAGCAACATGGAAGCACCAAGTGAGTGACCAACCAGGATAACATCTTCCGGACTTGCAGAAATTCCGTGACCGATCTGTTTTCGTCTTCCATAATCCGGAGTTTCTTCATTACGCAAGAAAGGATAATGAACAGAATATGTAGCACCTAATACAGATTGAAGGGAAGCAACCAGCTTTTCATCCGCTTCATAATCTTCCTCTCCCGCGCCTCCGTGAAAGAATATTATATGTTTGCTCATACGATTCAGATCTTAATGAATCTAATATCGCATTTTCTGAGACATCCATAGTTTCTCACCAACTATTTTTAAACACTTCCAGATATATACTCTTGGGCTGCTACCCAATCATCACTCGGTAACAAAAGACCAAACCGCTAAATATATAGCAGCATTCATATAGTCCAACTCAGCGAAACCAACTTTGTGTTTCCTAATCTGCAATTGTAGTCTTAATGGTGAGTGTATGTGGCGCGAAAATATCTTCAATCCGATCATCAACCGGCCAGTATGAAATTCTGCGGGTATCAAAACTGAATGTTGGTGCAAACACAGCGGTGGTTGTATACTCGCCTGCAAGCGGTGAACGTTTTACGCGCACATTTATTTCTCCAGTCTGCCCCGGAAGCACACCCATCGTACCGCCTGTTGGATTCGACAGTGAAGCCGTAATCACATTGGCATCGCCCGGGTAGTCGGGAACCGGATATGTTTTGTCCTTATACGATGCAGGCGACATACCGGTGATGGGATGATTTCCCTGGTTAGTCCATGCAGCAATAGCAAAGAAATCGGTAGCGGAAGAGCCGTTACCAGTCGCTACATCGCCTGTTACTATAGGAGAATCAAACCGGATCGGATTGGCAACATCTACAATTACATTATATACTCTGGACTTAACCCCCAGTGAGTTTTCGGCCTGCAGGTAAAAATGTTTGGGATATTTAAAGTCAACCTTCAAACCGTTTTCAGGATATATAACAAAATTATTATCTATACTATAACTGATTTTGGCAGCGTCATACGTGATAGTCGGTGTGAGCTGGCTAAAATCAGTGCCTACCGGTACAATCACATAGATCGCATTTTCGGTATAGTTTTCATACTCGGCTATTTTAACCGCATCGATCGTGGCATCAAGCGCGGGATTTTTACTCTTCTCGAATTTAAACCCTGTAATTTTTGCGTTCGTAAAAAAAGGATCGCCTCCATACACAACGGTTACATCGTAATGAACAGACTTTGTTTCAGAGGTAACAGATGAAATGGTATAGGTTACCGGGGCGTCAGAAAAATCCTGCGGCTCGCCAGCCAGCGGTGAGATCTGATACTTGCTGTTGTCCAAATCAAATTGTTTCAGGCTGAGCACGCGGCTGGTTTGAGAATACGGAATTGTTATTTCTATTTTTCCGAACCTGGTCTCGGCTCCGTTTGTGATTTCCGGATGAACAATATCAATATCCAGGTATGCTACTTCAGACAATGGAAAATCATTCAGCCGGGCATCATTCCAAAAGGTATTGTCTACATGCTCATCAGCATCATCTGACGAGCAGCCCGTAAACAGCGTTGCTCCTGAAAAAATGAAATATAAAAAGAATTGCTTTAAACGAAACGGCAGACGCATGAGAGTTAATAATTTAGATAAGGGTCGTTGATTACTGATTTGCGTGTACGCAATACGTTGTGCCAGGGTTGCGCTGGATAGACGCATTCCTATATCCGTATGGTGATATCATTAATTTCCTTATCACTGTTAGCAACTTCCTATATATTTCAAAAGCTTTTAGCCTGCACTATACCGGGTTCTTTCTTATATTTGGTAACAACCCCGAAGCAAATGAAAACAATGACATGCAAACAACTGGGCGGAGCCTGCGACCAAACTTTCAAGGCCAATACCTTTGATGAGATTGCCATGATGGTAAGCAAGCACGCGCGTGAAATGGTACAGCTAGGTGATGCGGCTCACATTGAAGCGATGAATGCGATGCGCAACAGCATGACTTCACAAGAAGCTATGAATTCATGGATGGATGAAAAAAAGAAAGCATTTGATAGTCTGCCGAATGAAAACGGGTAACAACTAAATAGCAGCGCTGTTACCCGTTACAGAAATATAGCACAATGCAGCATGGCATTCGTGTTTCTCAACAGACTATATATACTTGCAGTTTACTACGCTTACACTTTTTAGTTAAGCGCCCGGTAAATGATAGCCATTTTTTATGTCTGATGTTCGTACAAATGCTTTCAGCGTGCCACACGTTGTTCCGACAGATTCACCGAATGGGCGAATGGTATAGGCACCAACAGCAGCAGGCACAATAAACGTTTCTGCATAATGCACGATGAACGGTTCGAATGAATGATCCGGACTTTCAACCACGGCTTCGCGTCCTTCCACCAGGTTAATCACATTAACAACTCCGTTGGTATGATGTGGTACAGTANNCCGTCACCTTCTGCTATTTTTTCAAAACGGTTGATCAGATTCTTTTTAGTCCAGGCTTCACGCCGATCCCACTGGATAACTTTCGCTCCGTGACTGATGTTGATGGGTCTTGGTTTTCCATCGAGCCCGAGCCGGCCCCAGTCAAACAGCTTGAACGTAAAAATATAGGGAGTCGCACTGATCTCCAGTACAACGCTATCCCTACCCGAACAATGTACAGTTCCTGCCGGGATCAACACGTGATCGTGTTTGTTTACCGGCCACTTCTGCACATGCTTTTCCGCATCGAACTGCGTTCCTGCTTCCTGTGATGTTTTCAATTCGTCAATCATCACGTCAGGAACTACATCGTCTTTTAACCCCAGGTATACATGTGCCCCGTCTTTTACATCCATGAGGTAGTAACTTTCATCCTGAGTATACTCCATGCCGAATTTATCTTTGATATACTCCGTTGTAGGATGTACCTGCAGGCTGAGGTTGCCGCCATCCATTGTATCGAGAAAATCAAAACGGATCGGAAACTCGGCACCAAATCTTTTATATACCTTTTCTCCCAGTAACTCGACAGGCTTGTTCAACACCAGGTTGATCGAAGGTATTTCAAATGTAGTATCTCCGAATTTCAGCAAGAGGCTATTTTCCTCGGGGACACAATCAAAACCCCACGCATAATTAACAGCCGATCGATCGAGATCAACGACCTCCTTCAACCACTGTCCTCCCCACGGGCCGGGATCAAAGAACGGAACAACGCGGAACGGTTGATGCGAAGCAATCTCCAGTCCCTTGCGCACCAGCGAAGCCTCTGCCATCTTCGGAGCTCCGGGTTTGTTAGTATCGATCACAAAATCGATGTTGTCAAAGAACGACATCTTGTGCTTATCTAATACGCGCCAGTCAACAAAGTAGGCTTGCTTATATTGATGCGAAAATTCTGCACCTGCGTTGGCAACACCCAGGTTATTTACCAGTCCTTTACGCATTCGAAGTTGTATTTCCCATCGCGCCATGTCAAGGTATAGTACTATATCATACTGTGATGCTATATAGGTAGCGCCTTCTCCATATACTACAACAATGCCTTCTGTCCTCGTTTCGATTTCCGTTCGGAGTGCCGATAACTTTTCATCATCGAAAAATCGATCGATGGTAAGCCTGGTCATGAAACCAAAAATCTGGTCATCGGTAACATCGGGGTAAACCATGGCTGCTATAGCTTGTGGTTCCTTAAAGGCATCCGTACTTTTCACAAAGAGATCGTAACGGAGTTGTTTTCTTAACTCCGCTTCTACTTCGTTATGTAGCACACCCTGGTAACAATCGATCACAATTACAACGCGATTCTTTGCTTTCGCTGCTACAACACGGTTGATATAGGTAGTAATATTACTCCACCCGGTGACGCAGTCTTCATTCGTATGGCTAACCTGAATAAAAGGATGTTTATCAAAATTTGATTTCATAGCATCGTTGTCTGGGCTTTCCTGCCCTCGGTTAATACATAATACATTCCCAGCAGCGCTGCAGTTTGAGGATGCGCTGCGGCCAGTACTTGCGGAGGATTGTTCTTTACCCAAGCATGCGTGGTGATCATGCGTTGAACATAGGGCAGTAAAATATGCTGGCTCTCCATGATACCGCCTCCGATCACAATCCTTTCCGGATCAAAAGCATGAATGAGATTAATGATTCCCAGCGACCATGCCTTGAGACATTTATCACGGACTTGTGTTGCCAGTATATCTCCCTGCGCTGCATGCTCGAACAGATTTTTAAAATGTATAGTTGATTCTTTGGACAATGTACTGCGTGAAAATTCAGGTGAGCTTTTCACATCATCCGTTAATGCCCATGTAGAGGCTTCGGTCTCCACACATCCTATATTACCACAGTTACACAGATTACCGTTCAGGTTAATCGTCATGTGACCGCCTAAATTTCCCGCAGTAAAATTTCTTCCGGATAAAATACGTCCGTCCATCATCACGGCAGAGCCTACTCCCGTTCCGAGTGTTATCAACACCAGATCATTCGCTCCCTTTCCGTTTCCAAATCTCCACTCACCCATAAGCGCAGCCTTCGCGTCATTCTCTACTGCGACCGGTATATTCCAACGCGCAGTTGCCCATTGAGAAAAATCGACATTCTGTGCATCCGGATACTTCACGTATTTCGACAACACCTTGTAATGTATAGTATCGATAATGCCGGGAAAGGCTATTCCAATTCCGATAGGTTCTGCGTTGTTTTCAGCAAGCAATGCATCAACTTTATCGGCCGTCTCTTCCAGTCTTGTAACCAGGTTTACATGAGACGAAGCCGGCAGAGATGCCTGCGCCACAACATTACCATTCTGAATCAAGCCCAGCTTGATCGTGGTTCCTCCCATGTCTATTCCTACTGCAACTTTCACGTTTACTTCCGGTCTATAGGTATAGTATATATATTATTGTTTCCAGCTTTGTTCGATTTCTTCGAGGGTACGCTGTTTGGTTTCAGGAGTTTTCTTCCATACAAACCAGAGCAGAACTATAGCGTTTATCATGAATATCCAGAATGTATAGGAGCCTCCCACACGTTGCAGCAATACCGGTGTAAATTGCGTAACAGCCAACACACCTATCCACAACACTACGGTGCAGAATGACATAGCAATACCGCGTGTGCGCGTTGGAAAGATCTCTGAGATCATTACCCACGGTATAGGCCCCAGTGACGAAGCAAAGCATGCTATATAAGCCAGAATAAAAAGTATCAGCCATGGACCGTTGGTCAGGTTAAAGTGAAAGCATAACCCTACACCGAGTAAGCATACAATCATTCCCGCGACACCCCACTGCAAAAGAGTTTTACGTCCGGCTTTGTCAATGAGCCAGAGTGCTACAAAGGTAAAGATTGTGTTGATAGCACCGATCAGCACCGTCTGCATAAAGGCAGACTCGGAGGCAAATCCTATACCCTTAAAGATCTCCGGTGCATAGTATATAATTGCGTTGATGCCGGTAATCTGCGAGAACAATGCGAGTATGATACCAATCACCAAAGCCGGTTTCAATCTTTTGCTGAAAAGATCCGAGAGTGTTCCTACCTCTTGCCCNNAGTGTATCCAGTGCATCGCTATATTTACCTTTCTTTACAAGCCAGCGCGGACTCTCAGGCACTATAAATAAAAGTACGAGAAACAGTACGGCAGGAATTGTTCCTGAACCGAGCATATAGCGCCATCCCACTTCTACGTTCCAGGTCTCATCGCCAAAAGAAGCGATGATCAGGTTCACAAAGTATATAAGGTTGATCCCGATAACAATAGCGAGCTGGTACAAGCTTACCAATCGACCACGGTTTTGTGATGGTGCGATCTCTGATATATATAGCGGTGACAACATGGACGCTGCACCGATGCCGAGCCCTCCTATAAATCTGGCTACCAGAAACTCCTCCAGGTTTCTCGGAACCATAGCACCGATGGAGGAAATAATAAAAAGTATAGCAGTAACAATCANNCCCCATATAGCACTGCTCGCTGCCCAACCCGTCATGATGGGCGACAGTTCAAATCGCTTCTGTAAATACCCGATAACGCCAGCAATAACAGCGGTGTCGTAACCAAACAACAGTCCTCCGAGCGCTGCTACGAGTGACACCTTCATCACAAAACCGGATGAGGTTTGAGAACTGTCGTTAATTGCCATGCGTGATGTATTCATAAATGATTTTACAGTGTGTGACTCGCTACTAAATGTATATATACTTTGTGTGACGATGATATATCCATGCAGCAAGGCCGCACACTCTACGCGGCTAAGCCTCACTACGTGGACAATCCTAACCAAATCAATTATGTCTCGTCACTATGTTTCATTTGTTGATGCTATCTTTCTGCTAAGGTAATATGTATGAACATATCAAAAAACCCGTTTAAATAATATATTTTACCTCCTACGCAAAAACAGCAAACACATTGAGATTATTTAAACAAAAAAAGCACTATCCAAGCTTATTAAATGTATGAACATATCATTATCAATAAAGCTATTTACCATAGTTGTCCCGGGGCTTATCTCCCATCTGCAGCTCGAGCTTGCCACCCTTTCGTATATCAGCGAGATCGATGAAAGGCTTGTTCAGTTTTTTGGTATTCAATAAAAGCGACTGCACGTATTCATTTTGACCACCGTTATTTTTCGTCTCGATGATAAACTCTTTGCCGCTTGCATAGGGCGCGCGTAACTGAATGGTAATCTTATCAAATATAGGGCTTCCTATTCCGAAGGAAGGCTTCAGGTCGGTGAGACCTTTTACATCGAACAAACCTATACTCGCAATGACATACCATGCGCCCAGTTGCCCCTGATCTTCATCTTGTCCATATCCATACCCGTGAATGCCGGTAGTACCATAAAACTCATTGCATATAGCACGCACCCATTTCTGTGTAAGCGAAGGTTTACCCGAAAAGTTGAAGAGCCACGAGGTATGCAGATTCGGTTGATTGCCATGGTTGTACAAACCTGCGAGACCAGAGAATGCATCCAGCGTAGTACCGCCACCAAATGCATTTTTCCGAGAGGTAGTAAATATACTATCGAGGCGCATGTTAAAGTTTTCACGACCTATCTTTTTCACGAGACCATCCGGATCGTGCGGCACATAGAAAGTATACTGCCATGCATTTCCCTCCTGAAAACCACGCCACGGTTCGCCCGGCTTGAAGTTGTCAATGAATTGACCGTTGGCAAGTTTAGGACGCACGAGCTTGCGTGACGGATCAAACAAATGTTCCCATCCTCGCGACAGACGCATGAGTTTTTCATAGTCATCTTTTTTACCCAGTGCTTTCGCCCACTGCGCTACAGCATACGCACTGAACGAATACTCAAGTGTATGGGAAGCTGAGAACTGCCATGTTTCCTGCCAGTCATTACCCTTGTCCAGATGAGGCACGTAGCCATACTTCACAAACTGTTCAACATCCAGTTTACCGGCACCGCGCGGACGATCCTTTCCATCAATCTCATTCTTGAGCGATGCTTCATACGCCTTCGCTATATCAAAGTCGCGTATACCTGCCATATAGGCACCGGCCATTGCGAGACTAACGAAGTTTGTGCCTACACCCGACACGTAGCGACTGTTGGCAATACCATCGCCCAGCCAACCTGCATCCTGATATACCAGCAACTGACTCTTCACAAAGTCAGCATAATACTCCGGATATGCGAGCACCCACAGTTGTGTGAGGTTCCAGAAACCTCCCCATATAGCATCGGTGTTATAGTGGTTATGTATAGGTTGTCCTTTGCCGTCAAGCGGTATGTGTCCAATAGCACCGTTGTTCTTTGGATACGCGCCATTCACATCACTGGCAAGACCGCGGCCGAGCAGCGCATGGTATAAACCTGTATAGAACTTCAGTTTGTCTTCGCGTACTTTTCCTTCTACACGAATGCGACCGAGGTAATCGTTCCATATAGCATGTGCTTTTGTTTTAGCCTGATGGAAGGTGAGATCTTTCGCTTCCGTCTGAAGATTGAGACGAGCGTTCTCGATGGAAGTATAGGAGAAACCCGCCTTTACCGTAATACTTTCCTGATCCCGTGTATCGAACGTCAAATATAGTCCTGCGCCTGGTCCTGATTCTTCCATAACTCCAGCGCGCGATGTCGTGCCTTTAAACACACCAAACGAAGAAGGCTTCTTGTCAACCACAGCCGAGAAGAACATACTCACCTCTGCGCCCGGCTGATACTTCTGAACGTATAGGGGCAGCGTTGTAACAAAGCCTTCGATGCGCCCATCGGTCGTAATATATACTTTGGCATCTTTTACATTTCCACTTTCGCCCTGCTTGTTACCAATATCAAAAAGTATATGCGACTCCTTGCCTGCCGGAAATGTATAGCGATGTAAAGCCACACGTTGTGTTGCCGTGAGTTCTGCCTTGATGCGATGATCTTTCAAGATAACGGAATAGTATCCGGGTGTTGCAATTTCATCCTTGCGATCAAACCGCGAACGATACCCTTCTTCCGGTTTTTCAAGCTTGCCCGGAATTGTCTTTAATGTACCGGTCGAAGCCATGAACACGATACCACCCACCTGAAATTCATGCAGGTTTGGAAATCCTTCGATGGACTCATGGCGATGATCATAACCAACAGCATCCCATCCGTGTACATTACCATAATGTGCATTGGTAGCGGGTGCGGGTTTCGCCATACCGAATGGCACTGCCGCAGGAGTATAAAAGAACCAGCGACTGTGGGCAGTGCCTATATTTGGATCAACCCATTGTGTATAATCTTCCTGCTGAGCTTGTAACGTTGTAGCAGTTGCAATCAACAGGAATGCAGCGAGTATATTATTCAAAACGCGAACTTTCATGGGCAATGTTTTTCGATTCTTAAAATTTATTATTCTTCTCATCGTATTTGTCGTTGTACTTATCCTGCAATTTCCGAAGCTGTTCCTTCAGCTTCGCTATCGTTTCTTTATAGGCAGGATCAGTATATATATTATGCATCTCGTGCGGATCGGCTTTCAAATCATACAACTCCCATGAATTACCGGGATCATAGAAGTGAATAAGCTTGTAGCGTTCGGTACGAATGCCATAGTGCGCTGTAGCTCCGAACGACTTCTCGTAATAATGATAATATACTTCTTTGCGCCATTCCTTCACCTTCTTCTTTTGAAGAACTGTGCTCATGGATTCGCCTTGCATATCCGGAGGAATGGTGATGCCGGCAAAGTCTAATAAGGTTGGAGGTACATCCAGGTTTAATACAAAATCATCAACCTGCTGATTTTTCTGAATGGCTTTCGGAAAACGGATCAGCATAGGCGTGCGGAATGATTCTTCGTACATAAAGCGCTTGTCGTATAGCCCGTGCTCTCCGAGATATACGCCCTGATCGGATATATATACCACGATGGTGTTATCCGCGATTCCTTTATCATCGAGATATTTTAGCACGCGACCAACGTTGTCGTCTACCGAACGAACGCAGCGCAGGTAATCTTCCATAAAGCGTTGATACTGCCAGCGGAGCAGATGATCTTTATCTTTGATCTGCGCGAAAGTTTTGTATTCATTTTGATAAGCTTTATCCCATGCCGTGCGCTCTGCGGGTGTCATATGTTCCATTTCGCGCTGAAACTCGGCCGGTGCCCAGTCATTTACGTTGGAAACAGCGCAGGTATCACAAGGTACTTTGCTATCATAGCGCACATCGAGTCCTTCTTTCATCGAGATGAGTTGACGCTGTAGTCCTTCACGACCGGCATAGTTATCATAGAAATTATGAGGCAGCGGAAACTCGCGATCGTTATACTCGCGCAGGTATTGCTGAGGCGGCATCCAGTTACGGTGTGGTGCCTTGTGGTGTAGCATGATGAAGAATGGCTGATCACGATTCTGTTCAATCCAGTCAAGCGCAAGGTCCGTTGTTACGTCCGTAACGTACCCGCTATACGCAGTATCCTTACCCATCTTGATAAAGGCAGGATTATAGTAATGCCCCTGATCCGGAAGTATATTCCAGTAATCAAAACCGGTAGGCTTACTGAACAGATGCCACTTCCCTACCAGCGCAGTACGATAGCCGTTAGCCTTGAATATCTTGGGAAGCGTTTGCTGACTGCCATCGAAATAAGTCCCATTGTCTCGCTGACCATTCAGGTGTGAATATTTACCGGTGAGGATCACCGCGCGACTGGGACTACAAACCGAATTGGTGACAAAGGCGTTTTGCATAACAGCACCTTCGCGACCGATGCGATCGATGTTTGGTGTATGAATCAACTTATTACTATAGGCACTGACTGCCTGATAACCGTGATCATCTGACATGATAAAGATGATGTTCGGTTTTTGCTGTGATGCGTGATTCGTTTGTGCACAGACTATATCCATTACCGCAACGATCAACAGGAACACCCGGGATATAATGCGCGCTATCTTTCTTTTACCTTCCATGTTGTGGTTCCATAAGGTTTCATCCAAAATGAATTGCCGGCCGGCTTACTTTCTCGTTCTTCATTGTCACACGTTGAAATGGCAGCAGGTTTCCATGCGCTCCACGCGAATGAAGACTCCACGGACTGAGGCGAGAGATTCACCAACCGAATAAGATAGCCGTTTTGATCTTTTGAAGGACGTATCGTTGAGACAGCAAGCTTGTTGTTTCCACTTACACTGAATAATGTACTATAGGGCTTCGCGTTGTTGGATACTATAGCAACGAGTGGTTGTGCTATTTCCATGCTGCGTTGTTTTGCATCGTGCGCATACGGTTCAAGCGGAATGATCGAATAGCAAAATTCCACTTTACCGGATTGAGAGGCTTTATAGTTTGTTCCCCATGAGTTATTCATTACCCATGAATATACCGTTGGTGACGATGAGGAAAAACGACTCCAGTCGAGGAACTGGCGTGTGTCTGACATCCATGCTTCACCTTGCAGGCCTCCTACTTCCAATATAGGTGTACCGACTGTTGTTAAGAGTATATTCTGTCGCATACCGGATATAGAGACACCGTTGTTGACCGAATAGAAATTCTTGTTGGCTCCTGATAGTTGCCCGCGTTCCGGACGAATCTCTCCAAATGGTAAATCGATTACTGTCTCAGCGTTCCGGATGCTAAACGGAAAAGCAAACCGTACACTTTCATGCGAGCGGTTATCAATCTTATCCACAACATTCCGAATATCAACACGATTTATACCTTTATATACAGTTATATCGCGAACGAGAGAATAACAACCGGGCGCATCAGACGTAACGCGCAGCGTGGCGGCAACGGGACCGTCATTCAGTGGCTCGATGCTTCTTACTTTGGTTACATATTGTGGAGAAGCTGCATTGCGGCCGGTATATATATACTCATTCAATCCTTTTCCGGCCGCGTAGTTAAAGCCCTTGCTATCCGTCAATGATGTGATCGCTCCATTTTGATTATCAACTGAAACAGAGATGATATTATTGGACAGTGAATGCTCCTTAACAATAAATGAACTCTTCGGTAAGGCCATCCTGGATGTTACCATGCGATATACTTTGGAAGCGAGTGGTGGTACATCGGCAGCGATAAACATCCACGTGTTCTCACCCGTCTTCTGCACGCTGATCTCATGATTACGTTCATCTACCAACTTCTTCCCGTTAAGGTCTTGTGATGTTGACACGGTAACGACATCAGTACGAGGCCAGAGGTTTGTATTGAATACGTGTATATACTGTCCTTGTTCACTGGCATTAATTGCAGTATATAATGTCTGGGTAATTTGTTTAGCTATAGAGTCTGCACGAAGCGCAAAGGCTTGCTTCTGTTTCCAGAGTGCTCGCGTAAATTCCGAATCGGGATCAGGACCACTCGCTGATGCACCCCACGTATGCTCGGAGAACAACGCTACATTACGCCATGCATGATAAAAACTTTCTGACGCGTATAGCTTCGGATTTGTTATCGACCAAAGAATTTCAAGTTGATTGAGACGTTCGGCATTATACCGGTTCAACGATAACTCTTCTGCTGTTGAAGCTGCACCATCTTCCCAGTATGGAGTGAAGTCACCTTTAAATACAGGCAGCTTGTCTCCGTATGTTTGCTCGAAGCGCGTGAACAACTCTTCCGTTGTGCTGATGTGAAACTTCGGATACTCATATAGTTCGTTCCACTTTCGAATGATATCCGGCATATCTGTATCAGGTGGACCGTTGTCGCCATGCACGGTATAGCGCAGGTACGAAAAGTTATAGGGAAATTCTTTTACCTCGAGTGTATTGAGATACTCCCACAACGGATCGAGTCCGCTTGAAGAAAGTTTACCGGCAAGCCAATCGTGAAAATATGAATAACCTTTTCCGGCAGACCAGCACAACACTTTCTCTTCGCCTGATAGTGATGCCCAATAGAACGGATAGTCGCCCCACTCTTTGTGTGCGAGTCCTACGCGACTACCACCGGTCTCGAGATGCGGCACATAGTTGGGAGCCATGGAGAAATATTTCATTCCGTTTTCTGCCATAGCGGTCACGATTCCCCATGACGCCCCGGGTACATCCGACATCATGACGGAGCGCACCTCCACGCCAAGTTCTTTTCCGACACGATGTGCATCGTCAAACAAGTGCGTGATCTCTTCCTGCTTGCAAAGACCTGTGAGTATATTTCCGATCGAAGCATTCAGGGAAACGCGACCTTCCTGAACCGCTGTCTTGAATGTCTCCACTTGTGCCGTGTTCTTGTAACGCTCCAGGTATTCATTCACCGGCCACATAGTCTCTATATTCCATTTGAACTTTGCGCCTCCGGGATAATCTTTTGTACGCCCGGCCAGCATCACGGCACGCTCGATGTTACGCAGTTGCAAACTCATCACATCTTCGTGGCGGTGAGTATAGCCTATATCCAGGTGCGAGTGCGGCAGAAAGTATACTTCCCATTTGCGCGCGCCTTCCATCACAACGTTCTTCGTCACGTTGCCCTGACGACTTCGAAAGGTTACATCAACGGATATAGCTTCTTCCATTAGTCCCGGGGGAAACAAGGCAGTCATTTCATACAATCCCATCTTCGATGCAGGAATCTTCTCGATTACTTTTTTATCAGCGAATGATACTTCGAGCGTGCCTCCAGCATACAACGGATTGTTGAATTTTATTTTATACTCCCTGCGCGGTCCTTCAGGCGATTTACGATAACCTTGCGTTGGTATGAATGAGACATCATCGATCTTCGCTATACTGCCGAGTGCACGTTTAGTCTTTTCGTAAAACCGGATCTCACTCAATCCATAGTAGTTGATGTTCTGATTTTTCCATTTGGCATCGTCTGCTACATGAGGCGAGCCATCGTGATAATAGTTTCCCTCCTGCTTATCTGCGGTGATGCAGAAATATTTAAAGCTTATACCAGACAGGTCGAAATGAAAGTCAGCGGGCTCTTCTTTTTTACCAGCTGATTCCGGGATCACAAAGTAATCGCGATCCTTATCTTTTAATGTATACCATGTCTTTCCATCGCGTGAATATTGAAGATATACTTTACGGAGGCCGCGATTTGTATGATCGTGTTGATTGTGATTCCAGATCTCAACAAAGTCGGGTTTTCGCTCCTTGTCGAATGTATATAGCAACCACACAACACCCTCGTGCGTTTGCGGCCGGGCTTGTACCGGTGTTTCGGAAACCTGCGAGATCCACATGGTCTTTCCCAGGTTGTGCGCTGTATGGCCGTGGCCTTTCATACCGCTGCCATTGATCGTCTCTTCATCCGGAAATCCCGGAAACTCACTGCTGGATTCAACTGTAATTGCTTCCGCGGATACAGAAGTATATATGTCAATTTGCTGCGCATATATAGTGTTTGCTGAAACCAGTGCTAACACCATGATGCATCCCCCTATAAATACCTTTCTGATCGACACGCTCCGTTAATGTTTGTTTGTTCTACTTCGCTATACCCCACTGCTTGTTTGGCTTGTCGCCCATGACCAGCGTAAGCTTGCCGCCTTTCAATAATTCGCTGGCAGGAAACTTAAAGGAGTTTAATGTTTTGCCATTGAGTGTAGCCGCCTGTATATACTTGTTATTACGCGATGCATTTTTCGCTTCGATCACAAACTGCTTACCGCGTCCGTAGCGTCCACCGAGGTCGATCACAATCTGCTCATACAACGGACTGGCTATCTCATACACCGGTTCCACACGACATCCGCCATCGGTCTGGAAGAGGCCAATCGAAGCCATCACAAACCACGCACTCATCTGCCCCTGATCTTCATCACCGAGGTATGCATTGGCCAAACCTCCNNTGATCTACCCAGTTAAAAAGAAAAGCAAAGTGCATGGATTGCTGATTGCCTTGTACCACGGGATAATCCCAGTACTGATCGTTCGGTGCGTTATAGCGCCACGGCTCGCTGGCTACAAAGCCCCAGTTAAGTCGATCAACAAAAGCTTTACGACCAATCATATCTGCCATTGCAGGAACATCCTGTGGAACAAAGAAGCTAAGCTGCCATGAATTACCTTCTACATACTCTTCATTGCGCCCCGACTGAAACGGATCGAAAGGCTCGGTAAATTCTCCTTTACTATCGCGCAGTTGTGCATAACCATTCTTCGGGTTGAATGCATGGCGCCACCATTCACCGCGCTCAGCAAACACTTTATAGTCTGCTTCCTTTCCTAAAGCTTTCGCGAACTGTGCCACAGTCCAATCATCATATGAATACTCAAGGGAGTTTGAAAATCGTCCGAGATCAACCGGTACATATTTATACTTCATATAGGATACCAGATCACGATTCCCTGCGAAACCTCCTGCTACAGGACCGGCCGGTGTTGTTTGCATCTTCTTCATTGCTTCGAAGGCTTTCTCTTTATCGAAGTCGCGGATTCCCATTTGATATGCTGAAACCATCAACGGTATTTCGTGCTCCGCTACCATTACCGGTATATATTCCATTCCTGCCGGACCTTTCGCCAACCATCCGTTAACATCATACATAGCCAGTTGAGAATTTACCCACTTCGATGACCACTCGGGTGTAGCCAGGTTCCAGAGTTGATTCAGATTCCAGAATGTATTCCAGAATGCATCACAGCCTAACGCGAGGTGATCGGGATTGGTAAATTTATGTTTGGTCTCATCCGGTGCCATCCACTCTCCATTCACATCGCTCCATGTATTTCGACACAGCGAACGGAAGAAGTTGGTATAGAAGCGTACTTTCTCCAGGCGATCATCAGAAGTAATCGCGATACGCGACAGGTAGTTGTTCCATACTTTTTTCTGATTAGCTACTACGGCATCATAATGCCAACCGAAAGGCTTCGTGATTTCTTTCTCCAGGTTCTCTGCTGCATTTGCTATACTCACCAGGGATATACCCGAGCGAACCTGTACTATAGTCGATTTTTTTGTATCGAACTCAACATACGCTCCAGCCTCTTTCAGGTTCTTGCCTTGCAGCGTGCCTGTAGCTACAACTTCATTATTGAGCCACCCTCCTATCTTCTTAATGGGCTGATCAAACTCGATAACAAAATGTATAGTATATTCCTGGTCAGCATCGTTACTCCATACGGTAGGTCGCGGTGAGATCTGGTGGCTATAGCCTTCGATGCGATAGTCGTTTACCTTTTTGATCTCGATGTCCAGCAATTTATAGTCGTATTCTCCCTGCACGTGAAGATCGATCATCACACGTCCATCCTGATCTTTCGGAAATGTATAGCGCTGAAACCCGGCACGTTCTGTAGCAGTAACTTCAGCCCAGATGCGTGTATCGGCCATATATACTTTGTAATATCCGAGCGGTGCTTCTTCGGTAGCCTTGTCGATGCGTGAGCGATAACCTGAATCGGGATTGAACTCATCTCCTACCGTTGTTTGCAACGCACCATTGGTGGGCATCAGGCCGAGACCTGCCATGGTCCATTCGTGAATGTGACTGAACGTACCGATGGTTTCGAAGGTAGGTTGATATCCTGCCTGCCACCCCATGTTCTGGTTATCAGGACTAAGCTTTACCATGCTGAACGGCATCCACGGCCCCGGTGCGATCATCCAGCGCGAGTGTGCTGTACCGATGCGCGTATCAACATAGTCTGCCAGTGTTTGAAGTTTACCGGGCGATCGCTGAATGGTACCTGCTTCTGCTTCTTTACCATTTACCCTGATGCTATATTTACTATTCGTTGCTTTTGCAACCGCGGGCATTGGTGCTTCCAACTGATAGCGCGCAGAATCCAAGGTTGCTTGATATATAGCTTTACCATCGAGTTGTACTTCGATGTGTGGCTTTCCACTCAGGTGTTCTACGTCAACCAGTAAGGGCTGAACATTTTTCTTTCCCTGACTCAATTCATACGAAGCCGGTTTTACACTGCGGATATATACATCTTCATTCAAGGCCAGTGTAGCGCCATCAGGGCCTTCAAGGTGTACGTGATCAAACACTACCCATGAACCTTCAAGCACCGTGATGGTGATGCCATTACCACCGGTATGAATAACGCCATCGCGTAAGGGAATCTCGAGAATCTTTTCTCCTGCAGAACTTCCTCCGGTGAGCGATGCATCCGATATACCTTTCAATAAAAACTTTTCATACTGCTGATCATTGATACCTACTTTCAGCAACGACTTGCGCGGATGCGCATCTACCAGATCGATAACCAGTTTCCACTTGCCACCGGTTGGCAAAGATTTCAACGCGAACAGGATGTTAATCTCATGCGTGCGCCAGCCGGATGTTCCCCAGGTTCCGCCCCATGTATCATCAGGGCCGGGCAGTACATACGGAAAATCAGCTGCGGCATTTGATCGGCCTATTAAAAAGAAACGGTCTTCAAAACCGAAGTCTTTGCTTAAAAACTTTTTATAGTCCGCGGGGCCCAGCGCCAGGTCCGCGGAAGAGTTGTCATTCTTGCCAATGCTCCAGATGTCATTGGCTGCTACATAATAGACACCTGTAAAAGACAAGAGCAAAAAGAGGAGTAGTCTGTTCATCATTCTAAAAGTGGTTAAAACCTTTTCTGGTCATCGTCCCAAAATCAAGACGGTGTAAGTTAGTCAAATGTTCATATAAATNNCTGGTGCAAAATCTATTTTTTTGTGATTAAATCAAACGTTTGAATAGACTGATAATTAAAAATAACTTCTATATTGCGTATATGTATGAACATTTACAGTTAAAATCCTACATAATTACAGAAGGCGGATTTGCCAAAACACTGAGAAAAGGAAAATAAAGATTGGGCGGGTGGAATGAATCTCAATGAAGTCATTTCACAAATAGTGTTAAAGCAGGTTCGTCACGTGGTCGTGGCAGACCGATCACAGTATATGAAGTCGACATAAGAAAAAAATTTAACTCTCAGGAAATAAACCCAAATGCCTATGAAAAAACGGATACCTGACCAGACCGCTTCACGCGCAGCATCACGCACGAAAGCACCTGCACTCCCTGATGTAAAACAGACAAACACCCAAGTCTTTGTTAATCACTAACGCTATGCAACATCAATACAACCCCATGTTAAAAAAACTGATAATGCATTCTCTGACGGGAATGATTATCCCGTGCATTCTTGTCACTTCTGTATTTGCATCAGAAGTGAGTACACATGAGTCGCGGCCGCTCGCAATTGAAATGCAGCAAGCCGAGATCACCGTAACAGGTACTGTAACAGCAGCAGATGATGCAACTGCTTTACCCGGTGTAAGCATCACCATAAAGGGCACGAGCCAGGGAACCACAACTGACAAAGACGGAAGATATAGTATACAAGTGCCTGATGGTGATGCTGTATTAGTCTTCTCTTTTATAGGTTTCCTCGCGCAGGAAATTACGGTTGACGCGCGCACCGTGATTGATGTGGCTTTGACTACAGACATTCAGCAACTCAGCGAAGTTGTTGTTGTGGGGTATGGAACACAAAAGAAAGAAACGTTGACCGGAGCGGTCTCTGCCGTTACCAACGAAGAGATTGTAACCACCCGTAACGAGAACGTGCAGAACATGCTCACCGGTAAAGTTCCGGGTCTTCGCGTTCGGCAGAATTCCAGCGAACCGGGTCAGTTCAACAGCGCTATCGACATTCGTGGCTTCGGTAGTCCGCTGATTGTGGTGGATGGTATACCGCGCGATAACATGGCACGCATCGATCCGGAAGATATAGAGAGTATATCGGTGGTAAAGGATGCCTCTGCGGCTGTATTCGGATCGCGTGCAGCGAACGGTGTTATCATCATCACTACGAAGCGAGGAACAAAAACAGGCGAGCCAAGCATTACCTATTCGGGCAACATGGCTTGGCAGGTTCCTTCCAACTTTCCCGACCTGGTGGATGCTGCCGAGTGGATGACACTCTTTAATGAAAGAGACCGACACAATGTAGAAAACAGTAATCCGACTCTTAAATATACACCGGAAGAAATTGAAGCATACCGCAATGGTACGAAGGTATCAACCAACTGGAAAGATGCTGTTATGCGCAAGAGTGCTCCTCAAACACAACATACATTAAGCGCTACAGGTGGTAACGACAAAATCACATACTACTCGAGTGTAGGATATCAATATCAAGGCAGTTTCCTTCAGACAGATGCGATCAACTACGAGAAATATACTCTTCGCAGTAATGTATCGGCACAGGTTAGCAAGAATATACAGTTTGAATTGAACCTCGCAGGTCTGTCTGACAAGCGCGAAACATCACCGTATAGCTCTAATGATATCATCCGTGCGATGTGGCTACAGCGCCCTATGGATAAAGTATATTACGATGAGGGCACCAAAAAATATTCGATGATGGATTGGAACGTGATCCTAAATCCCGTTGCCATGATGGATAAAGAACTGGTCGGTGAGAATGCATACCAAAGCAAATGGTTCCAGTCTAATGCAAGCCTTACATACGATGTTCCTTTTCTGGAAGGTCTTTCTTTCAAAGGCCTATATAGCTATGACTATACGATGAATGATAACAAAGAGTATACGAAGGCCTATACATTGTATTTGCCAACCGGTGCTGCGTACCAGGCCAATACACAAAGTCGGGGCAACAGCAGGATCTCCCGTTTCTTTTACTCCAAGAACGCAAGCTTGTGGCGGTTGCAGATTGCTTTCGATCGCGACTTCGGAAATCACCACGTAAGCATCATGAATCTCCTCGAGAATTCGCATTACCAGGGCGACAACTTTTATGGTCGCCGATACGCAGTGTTGCCATTGGATCAAATCTTTGGAGGTATAACTGAAAACCAGGAGATACTGCAAAGTACAGCCAGTGGTTCGCTTTACGACTATGCGAATCGTGCATCAGTAGGTCGTGCTTCGTATGGCTTCAAGAATAAATATCTGGCCGAGTTTTCGTATCGCTATGAAGGTTCATCAAAGTTTCCGAAAGACAATCGCTGGGGCTTCTTCCCTGCTGTCTCTGCCGGCTGGAGAATTTCAGAAGAGCCTTTCTGGTCTGCGAACTCATCGCTTAATTTTATTGATAACCTCAAGCTTCGCGGCTCGTATGGTGTAACGGGAGATGACAGTGGTTTAACCTACCAGTTTGTGAGCGGCTATCAATACCCGGTTACCGGTAATGGTATAGGCCGCACCGGGCTTCCGCCAGGGTATATATTTGGGAATTCATTTATATCGGCATCCAGCAGTACGGGGTTGGCAAACAACGCTATAACCTGGTATAAAGCCAAGACAACAAATATAGGGCTGGACGCTGATGCATGGAATGGACTGCTGGGAGCAACCGTTGAGTTTTTCCAAAGAGATCGCACGGGTCTTTTGGCTACGCGTGTTCAAAGTTTACCAGGTATAGTCGGAGCCAATCTTCCGCAGGAGAATTTGAACAGTGATCAAAGTCGCGGCTTTGAAGTGGAGTTGCGTCATACCAATCGTATCGGAGACATCACCTACCAGGTAAGAGGTAATATATCCTATACAAGAACGCGAACAAACTACTACGAGATGGCGCGCGCGGGTAACTCGTATCTGAACTGGCGCAATGGTCTTAATGACCGGAACAACAACGTGTGGTGGGGTTATCAAGGCGATGGCCGCATGACGAACTGGGATGACATCTATTACAACCCGGTATATATTGGTCGTAATTCTGTGCCGGGTGATTATCAGTATCTTGACTGGAATGGTGACGGCTGGATCAGTGACCTTGATGTTCATCCCCTTGCTACCAACGGTCAGGTTCCGCTTATCAATTATGGTATCAGTATAGGAGGTCAATGGAAAGGTATTGATTTAACCATGCTATGGCAGGGATCCGGTAAGAAGTATGTTATTGCCAGAGAATTCCTATACCAGCCACTCTGGTCGAACAGCAATGCACTTAGCGACTTCACAGATCGCTGGCATCCTGCTGATCCGAATGCAGACCCGTATGACCCCGCGACAGAATGGGTTGCCGGTGAATATGGGTATACCGGAACTTCACCCAACGCAGCTTCCGATTTCAATATTCAGAATGCTGCCTATATCCGGTTGAAGAGTATAGAGATTGGTTACACACTGCCGAATACTATACTGGACAAAATCTCGCTGCAAAGTGTCAGACTATATGTGAATGCATATAACCTGTTAACGTTTACCAAGTTGAGGTATATGGATCCGGAATTCTACACCACCAATGATACTTCGAAAGCAGGCCTTACCGATCTGGGCTATAATTACCCTATCAACAAGTCTTTCTCCATCGGCCTGACTGCTAAATTCTAAAATGCACGATTTATGAAACTGAGAAAAATTATAACAACGATAAGTTTGACCATAACGATTTCAGCCTGCACAGACCTGGATATTGCACCTATAAATGTGTTGGGCGAAGATGAGATCTATGGCAGCAATGCTGGCGTATTAAGCAATGTAGCGCGCATCTATAGCAGACTGCCTATAGAAGATTTTAAGTATTACTATCCATCAGGCTTCAACTATAGCGGCACATTATTTAAACAAATGTCCGCCCTTACGGGTGAAGCCGTTGGCCGCGATACACAAGGTGCCGATAACGAAGGGTTTTACTATTGGGATGAAGGCTATGCCGAGCTTCGCGATATCAATACACTTCTGGCAAAACTACCCGAGCATTCAACTGCTCTCGGAGAAGAAGAAACAAAAACATACCTGGCGGAAGCGCGCTTCTGCAGGGCCTATACATACTTTGCTTTGGTAAAGCGATACGGTGGTGTTCCTTTAGTTACGGAACCGATAGACTATCCGGGTTCTGTTGATATCGAAGGGACACGTCTTTTCCGTGCCTCTGAAGAAGCTGTCTGGGATTTTATTGCAGCTGATCTCGATGAAGCTATAACAAACCTGCCCGAGACTTCACCGGCAAAGGGTCGCGTTAATAAATATGTTGCTGCAGCATTCAAGTCGAGAGCCATGCTATATGCAGCAAGTATAGCAAAGTATAATACGGTAAATGAAGTTCAGGAACAGAACGGCACTTCTGTACGCATCTGTGGTGTTCCCTCCAATCGTGCAACTGACTATTTCCAGGCAGCCTATGATGCAGCCAAGCTCGTTGTCGCATCAAACAAATATACTTTATACAAAGGTCAGTGGTCAGCCGGTGACCCGGTTGCACAGGCAAAAAATTTCAGAGCGTTATTCCTCACAGAGACTTCTGAAAACATCTTCGTAAAGTATTATGATCAAACGAATAGTACGCACAATTACGATGAGTCGGTACAACCCAACCAGACAAAAACAGGTGGTAATGATTCAGAAGTAAATCCCTCGATGGACTTTGTTGAAATGTTTGATGGTATTGCCAAGGATGAAGAAGGGCACTTCAAAAATATAGATGAAAATGGCCACTACTATCTTTTCAATTCTCCGCTCGATGCTTTCGCGAATGCTGAACCACGCTTACGCGGAACCGTAATTTTACCAATGGATACCTATAGGGGCCAGGTAATTGAAATTCGCAGGGGTATATGGACAGGTAATGCAAGCGGAGGTATATCGCCCCTGGGCAATGAAGGTGATATTGGAAACGTTGCTGATTTATCGGATCCCAATCTCCAGCTCGCACCAAGTTTAGGAGCAAACCCGGTTGTTAACCTCGAGCCGGGCGATCCGCATGGAGCAACCATGAAAGCTGCCGGTCTCAATGGTCCGGTATCCGGTTGGGACTTCGGTAATATCGGAGGTATATATCTTGCTAAATATCTCAACGAGAGCGGCCCGACAACCGGTTTTAATTCTACCCAGAGCTGGATCGAAATCCGTTTTGCCGAAGTATTGCTGAACCAGGCTGAGGCCGCGTATGAATTACACCTGGCCGGTGCTTCCGGTGATAATTACCTTACCGTTGCCTATACCAACATCAACAGTATACGCGAGCGTGCAGGNNCTTGCCTTCGAGAACAAAACATACTGGGATCTTAAACGCTGGAGAATTTTACACGAAGAGCAGAACAACAGGCGCTTCCGTATTCTCAACGCCTATTACTCAACGGATGCTCAGAAGTATTTTCTCTCCGTGAAGTTTCAGGAACCTCGCGCGGGCTTTCAGTACATCTTCACGTTTGATACCCGCTACTATTACCAGCAGATTCCGGAGGCGGAGATAAACAAGAATCCGAATACCAAACAAAACCCTGGCTTCTAACCAATTCAAAATTCCTGAGTTATGAAAAGCATCCTATATAGTGTATTGTCATTTCTTCTCGTTGCAGCGCTTGCTTCGTGCGAAGAAGATAATTATCCGGCTCCGGCCGAAACATTTAAAGGTTCCATTGTCGATGCAGAAACCGGTGAGCCTTTTCAAACAGCGATCGGCAACACAGGCGTCCGTATCAAGATGATGGAATATAGCTGGAGTGAAAATCCTACACCGTACTATATGTACGCGATGATGGACGGAGCATTCAATAACAACAAAGTATTTAAAGGCGAGTATGGCATAACGCCTGAAGGTGCCTTTGTTCCGGTAGCAGAGGAGAGAATCCAGGTAGCCGGTACAGTTGAAAAAAATTATGAAGTTGAACCATTCCTGCGCATCGAGTGGGTTGGTGAGCCCGTGATTAATGACAACGGTACAGCAACCATTCAGGTAAAGATCAACCGAGGTACAGCCAATCCTGATTATCAACAGGCGCTTACAGAAGTCTGGCTGTTTGTGAGCGAGACGCAATACGTTGGTGACTTCAGCTATAGTCCGAATTTCTCTACGAAGTTAACCGGTGCAACCTTGCCCGTACTGGGAGAAACTGCTTCTATTACTACCGGCTGGCCCGGAGGTATTGGCACGGGTTCACAACGCATCTTCCCGGCATACTCACGAAAATATTTTCTGAGAGTGGGTGCCAGAATCAGCAAGCAGGTAAACAGTACGAATGTTTACAACTATACCACCGTTAAGGAGATTACTACACGTTAAAGTAAATATATAGGTTCATTCCCGAAGGCATCGAAAACGTGCCTTCGGGAATATACTTTGCTTCACGCATATACACCTCCCCTGTTGCCAGCGTCATCTGTCGCCAACGAACCGGAAGTTTCTACTGAACATTTGAAATGAACAATTAACTGAACATTTTTTAACCTGTTCAATTAAAAATGATTAAAATTGGTCCGAAAGCTTTCAAATTCTTTACTAAAGAGTGAAAATACAACTAGATCATAACAGCTCAACCCCACTGCACATACAGACCGAAATGCTGTTGAGGGAGCTCATCAAGAAGAAAGAATACCAGGACGGTAAATTACTGCCGAACGAAGTAGAACTTTCAAACCAGCTTGGAATCTCCAGGAATACACTTCGACACGCCATCTCAAAACTGGTAAACGAAGGTATATTGTCTCGTAAGAAAGGCTTCGGCACTACAGTGTCTACCAAAGGCGTATTCGGCAGAGCCAAGAACTGGCTTAGCTTTTCGCAGGAGATGAAAGCTTTGGGAATTTCTGTTCATAATTTTGAATTGCATTTAAGCTGGGTGGTTCCGGAAAATGCAGTGCTTTCCTTTTTTGATCTGAAACCGTCAACTCGTGTTTTATGCCTTGAAAGGTTGCGCGGTAAAGAGAACTTTCCGTTCGTATACTTCATTTCCTATTTCAATCCATCTATTGGCATGACGGGTAACGAAGATTTCAGCAAACCCCTTTATGAAATACTGGAAGAAAAGTATAACGTTAAGGCAACACTTTCTTATGAAGAGTTAACGGCCATTAAAGCTCCCCCGCATATCTATAAAAAACTGAACACAGCAGCCGATGATCCCGTGTTGTTCCGGAAACGTTTAGTCTATGATGAGCGCAAACATCCGATCGAGTTTAACTACGGCTATTATCGCGGAGATAGTTTTGTATATACTGTGGAGAGTGAAAGAAAGTCGGGTTAACAACGAAATATACCGCTACATATACTATACAAACAAATGGGCTCAGACAAAATCGCCCGAGCCCGTTGTATTCATGGCCATATCACGAGCTGTGACAGGACGCTATATATAGTTCGCTATTTTTCAATTATCAGCATGATTTCACCCAGGTACTTTTCTGGGTTTTTCACGCTCCCAAAATCTATGAAGTGCTATGGCCTTTATAAATATAGTCGCAAGCTTTTTGCTGCTATCCTGCAGAACAATACCCTCGCGTAAAGCAGTCGCTTCGCTTCTATCCTCCGGTAGTTTTTTAGCAAAGTAAGTTTGCTCGAGCAATTGTATCGCGTCTGTATCAGCCGCTATAGCTTTACAATGTTTAAATGCTTCATTTAAAAAATGCACGGCATCAGCTTCAGCAGAGAGCGTAGCCACACTGTTGGTACCGGAAGGCACATACACGGCATCATAAAATACAGAAGCTCCTGTTAAAAATGTTTTCTTCACTATGATCTCATTCCCGGTATCTGCAAGAATTTTACCGAGTTTAGGTGCAATCACTTCTACTACTGCACCTTCGGCTTCAAGTGCCTCCTGTATAGTTGTGAGCGATGATTCATTCACGCCATCAGCAGCAAGTATAGCAATCTTCCGGGTACGAATTGAATCCTTTATAGTACTGGCCATGCTCAATGCTTCGGACTTGGACAAGGAGCTTTCTTTTACTACAGGCTGATAACTTTGCGGATCAGCGTCAGCCGGTATACTTTGGTTGAGATGATTGCTCAGTGTTTTTGGAATTGACAGTCCTAAACCATAAGCAACTTCATTCGCCAATCCATGGTCTACATGTGCCAATACAACAAGCATACGTTCCCGAATCGACTGCGTTTCAACTTTGCCCAGTTCAAATCGAAGAGCATCTACTATGTGATTCTTCTCTGGTTCTGACTGGCTGTTATAAAACAGCCTCGCCTGGCTGAAGTGATCCATAAAGCTGGCGCTACGCTGGCGGATTTTATGAGCATCAATTCTCTCGGCATACGAAGCAAAGCCGCCTTCTGCTGCCCTCGCTTGAAACGGACAACCGCCACCAAGTGAATTAGGATTATAACTTGACTTGCCTTTGTTAATGGTCTGCCGCATGTAGCCATCCCGTTGGTTGTTATGTACCGGTGCTACAGGCCGGTTAATGGGTATCTCATGAAAGTTCGGACCTCCTAACCGAATAAGCTGTGTATCGGTATAGGAGAATAATCTTCCCTGTAGCAGCGGGTCGTTCGTGAAATCTATACCGGGAACTACATTTCCAACGTGAAATGCAACCTGTTCGGTTTCAGCAAAAAAGTTATCGGGGTTTCTATTCAATGTCAACTTTCCGATCCGCTGAACCGGAACTACTTCTTCGGGAATAATCTTGGTCGGATCAAGTAAGTCAAACTCAAATTTATGCTCGTCTGCTTCCGGCACAATCTGTACACCCAGTTCCCACTCAGGGTAATTACCACTTTCAATAGCTTCCCATAAATCCCTTCGGTGAAAGTCAGGATCTTTACCGGATATATTCTGAGCTTCATCCCAGGCTACTGAATGTACACCTAACAGTGGCTTCCAATGAAACTTAACGAAATGCGCTTCACCTTTATCATTAACAAGTCGAAACGTATGCACACCAAAGCCTTCCATCATCCGATAGCTGCGAGGTATAGCGCGGTCGCTCATGACCCACATCACCATGTGTGTTGACTCTGGCATAAGTGAAATAAAATCCCAGAACGTATCATGTGCAGACGCTGCCTGCGGCATTTCATTATCAGGCTCCGGTTTCACAGCATGTATAAGATCGGGGAACTTGATAGCATCCTGTATAAAAAATACCGGCATGTTGTTTCCCACCAGGTCGAAGTTTCCTTCATCGGTATAAAACTTGACAGCAAAGCCTCTTACATCGCGTGCAAGATCGGTTGAACCACGTGATCCGGCAACCGTTGAGAACCGCACAAAGACAGGCGTTGTCTTGCCCGGGTCCGTCAGAAAACTTGCGCGGGTATATTTCGCCATTGATTTATATACCTGAAAGACGCCATGTGCTGCAGAGCCTCTCGCATGAACGATGCGCTCGGGAATTCGTTCGTGATCAAAATGAGTAATCTTTTCCCTAAGTATAAAATCTTCGAGTAACGTAGGCCCTCTCGCCCCAGCCGTCAAGGAGTTTTGATCATCGTTGATCCGCACCCCCTGGTTGGTAGTCATTGTTTCATTGGTGCTGTCTTCTTTATGCAATTCCAATCCAATAATTTTGTCGTTAGCAGCGCTGGTATCCGAAGCTGCTATATCTTTTTTCTTTGCCATGAGAGAAACGGTTGTTTAATGAATGAATGAATAGAATTACTCAGCGGTTGCATTATAGTTAACCGTGTCTTCCGCTATCGCTGTGAGAAGTGCATCGGTTTCTTTTTCTTCCGATAGAGTTTTGCCAAGAATTACAGCAATATCCTCGCGACCTATTGTCTTGGCAAGTTGCGTTAAACTGCCATAGGCTGCTATTTCATAGTGCTCCACCTTTTGCGCAGCTATAATAAGCCCTACATCGCGCGTAGCAGTACCTTTTGCTGTGTCTTCAATAATGCTTTCTCCTTCCTGCACTAATCCTTCCATCGCATCGCATTTCCTGGCCTGTACTTTTTCTCCCAGCAACTCAAATACCTGTTCAAGTCTTTCGACATGCAGGAGTGTCTGCTTCAAGTGATTGGCGAATGCTTCTTTCAAACCGTCTGATGTAGCAGCATTCTCCATCTTAGGCAGCGCTTGCGTAAGATGTTTCTCTGCCCAGTAAATGTCCTTGATTTCGTCTGTAAAAAGGTTCAGCAGAGCCGACTGAAATTCTTCTCTCGTCTGAAGAACAACCTCTTTTTCCTGTTGTTTTTTCTTCGTTGTTGTAGCCATAAGCAGTCATTTTTAACGACTACCACGAAATAACTATGCCGTTGCAACTATAACCGGGGGTATACCATGAGTTGATACAAGTCTACCCGATGATTTTTGCTCTGCAATAATATACTGGTGGTATGCTTGCGATAACATTGATCAACTCAACAATTGATTACATTTAAGAACTATGTTTAAACTTTATTTTACAAATCATCATTGACAACTTACCGGAATATATACTTTAACTATACATGAATCGGTACAGGCTCATCTGTACACTTAACTGCTGACATTTCCTGTACCGTAAAATATAGGCCAATGACGAAAGGAGTAATCCACTAACGAATACATACGACCAGAAAAACATATCAGGCAGTAAAGTTTTTTTTACAGGTATATCTTTCGATATAATAGCCATGAACTGCACCAAAATCAAAAGACGTATAGACACAACTACCCCACAAAATTAACGTCCTATTAACAAAGGCGCATGGCTCTTATTATTTCTCTGACAAAACATATATATCTCGATTACACCGTCAATCCATTCGCTATAGATCTTTGCGCTTCAGCAAAAAAAAGGTATAAAAAAAAATTCCTGCGAGGTAATCCATCGCAGGAATATAGTACACGAATTATTTTATAGAGTTCAGGCGTTATTGCCACTCCGGGTGCTGCTTGAGAACACCTTGAGAAGATGTTACAAAAGTTGCCGGTATAGCAAACCGGTGATACTTGGCATAATTGAAATTCGTCCTGCCGTATTCATTTACTAAAAGATCGGTTGTATATCCCGGCTCCACTTTTTCGTAGCGTACCAGATCAAACCATCGGTGTCCTTCAAGCGCCAACTCAATGTGACGTTCATTCCAAATCAGTTTTCGAAGCAGACTTTGATCGGTTTGTATGATTTCAGGAAGAACACCTTTTCCATTATTATCACCATCTGCCACGGACTGATCGAAAGTTTTGTTTCCACGTGCTCTTCTTCTGATCATCTCCAGTTTTGCAAGTGCTTCTGTTGTGTTTCCTAATTCATTGCAAGCTTCCGCATAGATGAGCAGGATATCGGCATAGCGCATAAACATCGGATTAACATTCTGAAAACTAAATTCACTATTGTTCCAATACGTCACGGGCCAGATTACTTTCTTATTAAGATACTTAACGCCTGTAGGTAAAAGTACTGACCCATCTTGTGGCGCACCTTTTTTACTCTTAAATCCTTCCACCTTATCGGTAGCTGTAAACAAGGTTGCAGAGAAACGAGGGTCAGCTTCTTCGTATGCCTGAGCGAGTTCATCAGAAGGGTAAAATCCACCATTACCGAATTCGCCTGCACATCCCTGATGCTGGGCATAAGGATTATACCAACGACCAGACCAAATAGTTGTGTTGAACATGTAATGTCCGGGCATCATGTTTTCAACTCCGTAGCGTTGATCGGGATTAAATATATCGCGGTAGCTGGTATGAAGACTATATTCACTGCTCTGAATTACCGAATCGGTATAGGCCCTGGCGTTCGTATAGTCCTGACGAAACAGATATACTTTGGCTAACAAGCCCATGGCTGCTCCCTTCGTAATGCGTCCGTTTCCCGATGCACCCCACCCACTTTTGGAGGGTAGCCGTTTAATTGCATACTTCAGATCCGAGATGATCAATTGATGTAAATCCTCCTGCGAGCTTTTAGGAATATTGTATTCATCTGTTGCCGGGACATGATCACGTAACACAGCTTCTTCAAAGACGTTTGCCAAATCGAAATGGTAATACGCTCTGAAAAATTTTGCCTGAGCTTCGGCAAGTTCTGCACGCTCACGTCCAGCCATCTTGGGAGTAATATCAATCACTACGTTGCAATAGTTTAAGTACTCATACATCCTGCTCCAATATAATTCTACATACCAGTGGTTATTTTGATGTATAAAAGTTTTGAACCAATCGTAATCAGCTTGTGTGCCTGATTTGATATCACCGGCACAAGCTTCATGTGTAGTAAAGTACATCCATCCGTATCTGAAAAACCGCCAGGACAAAGTTCCATACAATCTGTCAACAGCTAATTCTATTGTGCTTTCATCTTCCAAAAAAGTTGCATCCGACAATTTCGCCTGTGGCTTTTTGTCCAGGAACTCATCGCTGCACCCGACCATGAATACGAGCGTGAGTGTAATGAATATATACTTTATGAATTTCATGTTTTTAGCAATTAAGATTTTTTAGAATGTCATGTTCAAGCCTATGCGTGCTGTTCCGGATACAGGATATGTTCTGAAATCATTGCCCTGGTCAGTCACACTCCAATAGTTGGAAACCTCCGGAGAGAATCCGGGATATTTCGTGATATAGAATGGATTAGTCAGATTTACATATAGACGCAGACTGGTTGCATGGATCTTATTGAGTACATTTTTATTGAAGGTATAGCCTGCTTCAATATTGCGCGCCTTTATATAGTCAGCATCCATCACGTTAAATGATGATCCAATACCAACATAGTTTGCATTGGTTGCCAGGCGTGGCATGTCTGTATTGGTGTTTGCCGGTGTCCACGAGTCAAGCCATTCGGTATGAAGATTGGAGACTCCCGAAGAAATGATTTGATTGCGTGCTACATTCCAGACCTGAGCACCAAAGCTTCCGACAAAGTCAACAGACAAATCAAATCCTTTATACCCCACAGTCAGCGAAAGGCCGCCAACAAATTTCGCATGAGGCGAACCAATATGTGTTTTGTCATTGACATCAACGAAGCCATCGCCATTGAGATCGGCATAAATAAAATCACCGGGTTTAAGATTTGACCAGTATACTTTAGAAGAATTGCCTGACAGTTCTTTCGCGCGTGTGTTGTACTCGTCTATCTGCGCCTGACTCTGAAATATACCGGCAACTTTATAACCGTAGAACTCACCAATGGCATACCCTTCTTCGGTCATGTGCTCTGCGTTCGTCATCCATTCGGAGCTGACGCTCCGTAGTTTTTTGAAGTCGAGCACTTTGTTCCTATTAGCACTTCCTGTGAAGCGAACACCGTATTTGAAATCACCAATATTATCATTCCACCCAAGTGCTATTTCAATTCCACGATTACGAACGCTTCCTGCATTTGACACTGCGGGGCTTAATCCCACAGACCCACCGGGGATCGGAAGTGTGAGCAGAAGATCCTTGGTATCGCGCGTATAGTAATCGGCTTCCAGCGTCAATCGCTCATTAAAAGCACCGAGTTCAAAACCTATATCTGTTTGTTGAGAAAACTCCCACGTGATGTTGTTACTGACCGCAGTATTTATAGTTGCATTTTGATACAGCACGTTGTTAAAAACCGGATTGAACTCTGTGTTATCCTGTCCGGAGGTAAGCGTAGAATACATTCGGTAATCACCGATCTTCTCGTTACCAACTTGTCCCCAACTGGCACGAACCTTCAGATTACTGAGCCAGGTAATACCTTGCATAAAAGATTCATCTGACACTCTCCATCCCAGGGCAGCTGAAGGAAAATATCCCCATCGGCTTCCGGCCGGAAATCGGGAGGAGCCGTCAGCACGTATAGAAGCTGTGAGCAGATATCGATCTTTAAGTGTATAATTAATTCTGCCCAGGTAGGAAGCTATAGATGAACTGGAGGGAACACCCGTCATCGAAAGACTTGTAACAGGAAACGACTGAATATATCTTAGATTTTCATCCTCGGAAAGCATTCCTGTACCGGTCAGATCAAGAATATCGGTGTTGGTCTCCTGCGCTGTAATACCCGCTACAAGATTAATGTGGTGGTCTGTCCCTAACTCTTTGTCATACGACAATGTATTTTCCCATAGCCATGTTGATATATTCAGGTCAACACGTTGCAATGAGGCCGATGGATGAGTTTGATTCGGACTTGATATATTATAGGCTGGTTCAAAGTTATTAGACTTGTTATAGGTATAGTCAACGCCATAACTGCTGCGGAAAGTCAAGCCATCAGCTATAGTAACATCAAGCCATGCATTGCCTACAAATTGAAGTCCACGGGTTTTCTTGTCCTTGTTTAAGTAGAACGCTGCATACGGATTGACTATATCGGGATCTTGTCCGGCAACAAAATTACCATTCTCATCTCGCACCGAAAGCAGTGGTGAAATTCGGGACATTGAATTTAAGCCACGTCCGCCATTCCAATATACATCTCCTGCCGTATTGCTTTTTACAAATGTCAGATTGTGAGACAACGAAACACGTTTGTGCAGTTTATATGTGTTGTTGGCGCGCAATGTCAAGCGATCGTAATCCGAATACTTAATCACACCTTGTTGTCTAAAATAACTTGAGCTGATATTGTATATCATTTTATCAGTCCCGCCAGATATACCGATCTGATAATCTCTCACGAGTCCGTTTTGCGTAGATTCTTTGGTCCAATCTGTGCCGTTTCCAAAGCTGGCAATCTGCTCATCTGTATATATAGGAGCCTGTCCCATGTTTGACTTAACCAGGTTTACCAGGCGCGCATACTGCTCACCGTTTGCTGCATCATACTTACGGGCAAGAAACTGAAACCCTTCGCTACCGGATATATTTACGGTAGTTTTTCCTTCTTTGCCTTTTTTGGTTGTGATCAATACAACACCATTCGCACCGCGCGAACCATATATAGCGGTGGAAGAAGCGTCCTTCAGAATTTCCATTGAGGCAATATCATTGGGCGACAAGAAACTAATATTAGACACCATCATACCATCAACCACATAAAGCGGATTGGGATCACTGTTAGTGCCCAACCCCCGAACACGAACTACGGGTGCAGCTCCAGGGCCACCCTGGTTCAGTATCTCGACTCCGGGTGTCTTACCTTGCAGGCCTTCAGCGATGTTGCTACCACCGATCTTTACAATGTCGGTAGCTTTGACGCTGGCGATTGCACCGGTGAGATCGGACTTACGCTGCGTACCATACCCAACCACAACAACTTCCTGCAACGCCTGAACATCCGGTGCCAGTGAGATATCAAGGGATGATCTATTCGAGACCGTTACTTCTTGTGGCATATAGCCGATGAATGAAAACACCAGCACCGTTTCGGTTGAGTTGTTAGTAGAGAGTGAATACTTCCCATTCACGTCTGTTGTAGTGCCGGCAGTGGAGCCCTTTACTATAACATTCACGCCCGGCAGGGCAGATCCATTTTCATCGGTTACAATGCCGGAGACAATGTTACCCTGAGCTAAAGAAGACAAGTGGAGCAGACACAGTAAGGTTACTGTTATTACTGCGGAAACCATTCGGCTATTTTTCACGCGCCGAAACAGCGTTTTCAAGTACAGATGTTTCATCGTTTTCTGTTGGGTTTATAAGGTTAGATTTAAAGGCCGGCTTCCGTGAAATAGAGGTCTCCAAAATTGAGGTTTCAGAAGCGGATGGGATAAGAATTATGACCCAAAACAGATAAATTAAAGCCCAATTCAACCGTTTGAACGATTATGATGCAACGTTTGCGTTGACAACAGCACGGTGAACGTATAAGGAGTCGCACAGACGTGGCCGCCTATAATTGATGTCAAGTTTCACCGGTTAAGTAGCCAGCCCCGTACTCTCCTGCCGAAGTACTGCGGATACAGTCCGGTAAATTTTTCAATCACACGTCTCTCCCACCGTTCGCCAATCGTACCGCCACCTGCTGCTATA
>DJFR01000156.1:0-3937 GCA_002432545.1 Flammeovirgaceae bacterium UBA5867
CGATGAAGCCTTTTGCTTTGTATATATCCGAAGCGGATTACATCATGCCGCCCATGCCGCCACCGTGTGGCATAGCAGGTGCTTCTTTTTCTTCTGGTATTTCTGATACTACTGCTTCAGTAGTTAACAGAAGACCAGCGATAGAAGCTGCATTCTCCAATGCAAGGCGTGATACTTTTGTAGGATCAATGATACCTGCTTCGAAGAAGTTTTCGTATTTGTTTTCGCGTGCGTTGAAACCGAAGTCTTTCTTGCCATCGCGAACTTTGTTCACGATTACAGAACCTTCCTGGCCAGCGTTCTCAGATATAGTTCTCAGCGGAGCTTCCAATGCAAGACGAACGATGTTTACACCTGTTGCCTGATCATCGTTGTCAAGACCAAGAGCTGTTACATCTTTCAGTGCATCAATAGCACGGATATAGGCTACACCACCGCCTGGAACGATACCTTCCTGAACAGCGGCACGTGTTGCATGCAATGCATCGTCAACGCGGTCTTTCTTCTCTTTCATTTCAACTTCAGTAGCAGCACCAATGTATAGTATAGCTACACCGCCTGAAAGTTTAGCAAGACGCTCCTGCAGTTTTTCTTTATCGTAATCAGATGTAGTGGATTCGATCTGAGCTTTGATCTGTGCTACACGACCATCGATGTCAGCTTTTTTACCAGCACCATTTACAATAGTAGTGTTGTCTTTGTCGATGTTGATTTTCTCCGCACGACCCAACATATCCAATGTAGCGTTCTCCAGTTTGAAACCTTGCTCTTCAGAGATCACTTTACCTCCGGTGAGGATAGCGATATCTTCCAGCATAGCTTTTCTTCTGTCGCCAAAGCCAGGAGCTTTAACAGCTGCTACGCGTAATGCACCACGGATTTTGTTTACCACGAGTGTAGCAAGTGCTTCGCCTTCCACTTCTTCAGAGATGATAACGAGTGGTTTGCCGGTTTGTGCAGATTGCTCCAGTATAGGAAGCAATTCTTTCATGCTGCTGATCTTCTTGTCGTAGATCAGAACGAAAGGATTGTCTAAATCAGCTTCCATTTTCTCTGTATTCGTTACGAAGTATGGAGACAGATAACCGCGATCGAACTGCATACCTTCTACAGTCTTCACTTCAGTTTCAGTTCCTTTCGCTTCTTCTACCGTGATCACACCATCTTTACCAACTTTATCCATCGCATCGGCAATCATTTTACCAATGGTAGTGTCGCTGTTAGAAGATATAGTAGCTACTTGTGCGATCTCGTTAGAGTCTTTTATTTTTTTAGATTGTTTCTTCAGGTTCTCAACAACAGCATCAACAGCTTTGTCGATACCGCGTTTCAGATCCATCGGGTTAGCACCGGCAGCAACGTTCTTAATACCGTGTGCGTAGATAGCCTGCGCTAATACAGTAGCCGTAGTTGTACCATCACCGGCAGCATCAGCAGTTTTAGAAGCAACTTCTTTCACGAGCTGAGCACCCATGTTTTCGATCGGATCTTTCAACTCGATTTCTTTTGCTACAGATACACCGTCTTTTGTTACTGTTGGTGCACCGAATTTCTTATCAAGAATAACATTGCGTCCTTTAGGACCCAGAGTAACTTTAACGGCATCCGCTAATTTGTCAACACCCTTCTTAATTCTGTCGCGGGCGGACGTATCAAAGGTTATTTCTTTAGCCATAATTCTTAGATTGTTTGAGTTGATTGATTAAATGATTCCGAAGATATCAGAGTTACGCATGATGAGGTACTCTTTTCCATCGATGTTGATTTCAGTACCGGCATACTTTCCATAGAGTACAGTGTCTCCAACTTTCACTGTTACAGGCTTGTCTTTCAGACCTTCGCCAACAGCGATGATTGTGCCTTTCTGAGGCTTCTCTTTAGCTGTGTCAGGAATGATGATTCCAGACGCTGTTTTAGTTTCAGCTTCAGCGGGTTCAACTAGCACCCTGTCCTCATTTGGTTTAAAGTTGATTTTTGCCATATACGTAATGGATTTTTAAGGTTTAACAAATTTGACAGTCACCGCTTAACAGCTTTTGTGCCACGGTGAAAAGAGACGCGAATAACGGACAATTTTTCCAATTCCTGTCAGCTTTTACAACCTTATTCTACCCCTGATGGCATGAATTTAGAATGATAAAATGGCAGGATGGCAGTAGAAACGAAGGGGAGGAGTGAATGGAAATAGCAGAGAAGACGGAAAGTCGGGAAGACCGGAAGTCGGAAAGTCCGAAAGAAGAAAGGCCGATAAGACGAGTTCTTCACACAAAATCAAAAAAAGGAAGTACCACGTCTTCCCGTCTTTCCGACTTCCGGACTCTAACATACTTTCGACTTCTTCTTACCGTAAAACGACTACTCTCCATCAAAACCTTACGCTGTCCATCACGATTTTCGGGCCTCACTTCTTTACTCCTTCAAAAGGATTTGGTAAATTTTATTTGTTAAAACGTACAGATATGGAAAAACTGTCAAAAGATTGGCTGACGCAGGGCTTGATCGATTTCGAGTATAAGAAGTATGTGTTGCTGGCGTATCTTCAAACCGTACGCAATTCATTCGGCAAAGTGGAACTATATCCGTTTCTGGCCGACCTGGTTTTTCATTACCGGAACCTGTTGGCTGTAAAAGAAAACAAGACACTCATCCGCGAATCATTTCCGAAAGAGATTTCACTGGAAGAATTTCGCAAGCTTGAATTGACATACCGGAAACTGGTAGACGATGATGCTGTGATGAGTGAACTCGAAAATATCATTGACTTTTCCTTACCCATGATAAAAGACTCTTTGCAGGAAGGCTCTGTAATCTATGAATATGTGGAGTCGCAATGCGAGATCGCTCCTATAGGTGTGACACCGCTATATGCGAAAGAGGGATACCTGTTTGTAACAGTACCGCCTGAAAAGGAAACCAACATTTACCGCTACCAGGTAAGTATATTTGAAGGAAGCCAGGAGCAATTACGCAGTCTCAACACGGAATTTGTAGAGTGCGTTGAGAAGCGGCCGTTGTATACCTACGAAAGTCTCAAGCTCGACCTGATCAGGAAATTTACAGACCTCCCGAACCCGGCCACGTATCTCATTTTGTCTAAGATGAAGTTTCCCTTCTATGAGACATTGATGCCGGTAGCCAAGCGACTTTTTGTAAAACATATATCGCAATAGGACAGGGTTTATGGTACTCGGGTGTTGCTACTTCTATTGACAATTGCCCGAAATCCAAAACTTTCTGACATATACTATACATGTAATATATAGCTCGTTTTCAGACTGCTTTAATAAGGGTAAGTTGAGTTCTTTGTATAAAAGAACCCCCACATGAAAAAGAACTTCCTCTTTTTAGGTATGCTGTCCGTAGCAGCCTTCTCCTGCAAAGACGATATCGAAAATCCGGCATTCAACTTTAAAGATCAGAACCTGACGGGCAAGATTGATAATTCCGATTGGGCTTATCAAACCGGTTATGCTTCACAAGATGGTTCATCAGCAGGGAGTACACTTTACGTTACACTTGTTCAGGGGCATGAAGGCGAAGGATGCAGCATATCTCCGGAAGGCGATCATGTTTTCTTTACCGTACCGAACGCAACAGGTTTATACAAGCTGAAGTTTGATTACAGCAACTGGGATGCAGAAGATAACCAGATTGTAACGTTGTTTGATAAGGAAACCACCGGCAATCATTTTGCTACTGAAGGAGCTATAGAAATAACATCTATTACCTCTACACAAATATCAGGAAGAATCGATGCCCGTTCCGAAGAAGATACCTTTGTAAACGGCCGCTTCACCATCACCATTTGTAACTAAAACATTTTTTTATCCTAACCTTTAAAACGAAAGGCACAGAACCTGTGCCTTCGTTTTTTATTTTATACCTGTATATATAGTATATCTTTCCTGATTCACTGACTCATTCTTCAGATCAGTTT
>DJFR01000156.1:3996-14115 GCA_002432545.1 Flammeovirgaceae bacterium UBA5867
ATTAACCTGTATCCCGGAGAGTTCGGATGTTGATTGAGGTCCGTTGGTTCTTCACCAACCTGGTGCTGATAATCTTCAGGGTCGTGGCCGCCATAGAAAGTCCAAAAGCCTTTGCCGAGTACACCGTGTATATATTTGGCTTCCTTTATTTCCTTATTCTCACCCATCACGAGTACATCCGGTTTAATCAGATGTTTTTTGAAACCCGTAGTTTGTCCGAAGAAACCCTTGATCACCTGTGTATGATTTTGCGTCAGCATGGTAGGAATAGGATCCCATTTAGCTGAGAATTCAAACACCGAGAAGTAATCATTGTCCTGGCGCAGACCGCGCTCGTTGGGTTGATTATCGATATCCGAAAATTCATATTGAAGCGGATTGCGCTCCAGTCTGAAATTGGTAAAGGCCAGTGTGTTGTCGTAGTTTAATTTCTGTTGTGCCTGCGGATCAGCCGGGTCGCCATCATACATGTGATCGCAGATGTCAACGCCATCAGCAGCCAATGCTATATCATAACTATCCGTTGCTGAACACATCGCGAATAAAAATCCGCCACCGCTCACAAACTCTTTTATCTTTTTAGAAACAGCAAGTTTCAATTGAGACACTTTATGAAAGCCATGCTTGCGTGCGAGGTCTTCAGCTTCTTTTTGTTGTTCAACATACCACGGGTAATTGCTGAACTGACTATAAAATTTTCCATACTGTCCGGTAAAGTCCTCGTGATGCAAATGAATCCAGTCGTATTTCGGCAACATACCGTTCATCACTTCATCATCAAAGATCACATCGTAGGGAATTTCAGCATAGGTTAATACCAGTGTTACGGCATCGTCCCAGGGTTGTTTACTTTTAGGAGAGTACACCGCTATACGCGGATACTTTTCGAGTTTCATCAAGTCGTAGTTAACCGCAGGACTCGCTATTTCATTGATGATCTGGTTGGCCTGTGCATCGGATATAACTTCGAAACTCACACCGCGAACCACAAGCTCGTTCTGTATGGCAGGATGATACTGACACATAAAACTACCGCCTCGGTAATTCAGCAGCCAGTCAACTTCCATTTCACTTTTCAAGATCCAATACGCAATGCCATACGCCTTCAGGTGGTTGGCCTGCTTTTCATCCATTGGTATAAAAATCGAATTGGCCATACCGATCTTACCGATCAGCACCAAGGCGAGTAAAATCACACATTTCTTCATACACGACCCATTATTCAGTTTAAATTTACAAACTCTTGAGTAACATTCACGAGAATACCGCTCCCGAATTTGGTATAAAACGCAGGCAGACTAAATTTTAGTTGCCCGTACGTGTAACATTTCGGGCTGTTTATCAACCTATGTATACGTTCTAAACGTTTCAGGCAGACATGGATATTATTGAAAATATGAAGGAAGGCCTCCGGTCAGTGAGAGCCAACTTGCTGCGATCGATTCTTACCGCGCTGATCGTGGCCATTGGTATAACTTCGCTGGTAGGTATACTCACGGCTATTGACGGTATTGAGCAATCGGTAAACGAAAGCCTTGCTTCGCTGGGTGTAAATACATTTGATATCCGCTCGAAGACGAACCGGGGTGCCAACAACCAGGGAAAAACGGAAAAGGTATATCCGCAGATTACACTCTCGGAGGCATCTCAGTTCATCGAGAGATATAGTGTGCCGTCAACAAAAAGTCTTGCGGCCGATCTTACGTATGTTGCTGAAGTAAAACGCAAATCAAAAAAGACAAACCCGAATGTGCGCGTAGTAGGATGCAATGAAGAGTATGCTGCTATTAAAGCGCTGGAATTGCAGGACGGACGTAACTTTTCGCGAATAGAAATTGAGCGTGGTTCGCAGGTAGCTGTGCTTGGCTATAAGATCTATAAAACGTTGTATGAAGAGAATGAAAAAGTGATGGGAAGTGAAGTAACTTTTATGGGCGCGCGCTTCAGGGTAATTGGTGTGCTGGAAGAAAAAGGACAGCTTGCCGAAGACAATTTTGATAACATGGTGTTGGTGCCGGTGATCAAAGCGAACCAGATGGCAAAGGGCCGCGGACTGGGATATAGGCTTACCATTGGTATAAATGACCCTACTCAGGTAGAGTATGCTATGGGAGAAGCTACAGGACTGATGCGTACCATTCGTCACGACCGGATAGGAACCCCCGACTCATTTGAACTTGAAAAAAGTGAGACACTTGCCGAGAACATGGCCGCTATAACAAGTGCATTACGCATTGGTGGTTTTAGTGTTGGTTTCATAACCTTACTGGGTGCATCTATAGCGTTGATGAACATCATGCTCGTGTCTGTTACAGAACGAACCCGCGAAGTAGGTGTGCGCAAAGCATTGGGAGCAACCCCGCTACGTATTCGTCAGCAGTTTGTAATTGAAGCAATTGTAGTGTGTTTACTCGGAGGTATAACCGGTGTTATACTCGGTATAATTATAGGAAACCTCATGTCGCGAGCGATGGGTATAGATACATTTGTTGTGCCGTGGATGTGGATGCTGATCGGTATGATCGTCTGTATTATTGTAGGATTGATCTCTGGTTATTACCCGGCACACAAAGCTTCGAAGCTTGATCCGATCGAATCGCTACGATTCGAATAAAATAGCTGTGAGTTATTAGTTGCGAGCCGCAAGCTTGCTGTAGTTTGTAACGAACTAATGTATACTATATATATAGTGTATAATGCTAAAAGCTATATATGCCAGTAACTGGTTCTTCTTCTCGTAGCACGCAGCTAAAAACTCACAGCTATCTACAACAACGGTTGTACAATTTTAAAAACATTCTCAGCCACAATCTTATGTCCTTCCACATTCGGATGTATACCATCGGCCTGGTTGAGTTTTTCATTTCCGGCTACATCTTGTAAAAGAAAAGGAATCAGTGTAGCATTATTTTTCTTCGCCAGCTCCGGAAATATCTTTCTGAATTTGGAAGTATAGTCTGGGCCCATGTTCGGAGGCACCATCATACCGGCTATAACAATTTTAGCTTTCGGATATTTAGCTTTTACCTTGTCGATGATAGCCTGCAGATTTTTCTGAGTCTGTTCGATGGGTAAGCCACGCAGACCATCGTTCGCACCGAGTTCCAGTACAAATACATCTACCGGCTGACGGAGAACCCACTCCAGCCGCGATAAACCTCCTGCAGAAGTTTCGCCACTGAGTCCGGCATTGATTACTTTGCACGACTTGCCTTGTTGTTTAAATTTCTTTTCAACGAGAGCCGGGAAAGCTTCTTCGGTGGTAAGACCAAGTCCTGCGGTAAGGCTATCGCCATAAAACAAAATCGTTTTTGTAGAATTTCCTGCCTGAAACAGCAACAGAAATGAAATAATCAACCCTAATTTTCCGACCATACGTGTAAAAAGCTATAAGTGCTTAAATTAAACTAAAACAATTTTAGTTCTTTTAACGATTACTCTTACAATATCATAAACAAAAACCATGTCAAACACGGTACTGCAAACGGACAACCTCACCAAAATATACCGCTCGGCCAGCAATGAACTAACGGTGCTCGATCATGTATCGTTCTCTGTTAACCAGGGAAACTCACTGGCTATCATCGGGCCTTCCGGTAGTGGCAAAACAACTTTGCTTGGCTTGTGTGCCGGACTCGACACGCCATCGTCAGGAACAGTTTCATTGATGGGATTCAAACTCAATGCCATGAGTGAAGATGACCGCGCCTATATTCGTAATCAATATGTAGGGTTTGTCTTTCAGAACTTTCAGCTCCTGTCAACTTTAACAGCGCTTGAAAATGTGATGGTGCCATTGGAGTTACGCGGTGAACGAAATGTACAGGACAAAGCGAAAGGTTTACTGGAACGTGTAGGGCTTGGCAGTCGCCTGCATCATTACCCGACACAACTATCGGGCGGTGAGCAACAACGTGTAGCCATGGCGCGCGCGTTTATTACCGATCCTAAAGTTTTGTTTGCCGATGAACCCACCGGTAACCTGGATGAAGAGAATGCACAGCACATTACCGAGTTGTTGTTTGGAATGAACAAAGAGAATGGCACCACGCTGATACTCGTTACACACAACCTTGATCTGGCCCAGCGTACACAACGTATACTTCGAATGAAAGGTGGAAAGCTCATCGAAGAAATTCACAATACACTGGTGGTAGCGAATGATTGAAAGATCGGAAGATTTTAAAATTGAATCTTCCAGTCTTCTGATCTCTTAATATTCAAATCTTCCAATCTTTCAATTTTCGAATTATACTACATGATTGAGTATATAATTAAGATAAAACGTAACGCCCGGAATATATTAACCGATCGCTGGGTATGGACAATGGCGTGGCGCGATGCCCGTCATAATTTTTCAAGACTGCTGTTGTTTATGGCATCTTTAGTAACGGGTATAGCTGCGGTTGTAGCGCTTGATTCTTTGAACTATACCTTACAAAATGATATAGATCGGAATGCAAAAGAACTGATCGGTGCAGACTTTGTCGTGAATGGCGATAAGAAGTTTGGTGCTGAATTGCAGAAAGCCTTTGATACAGTAGGCATGCCGCAGGCATCAGAAGCAGACATGGCTTCGATGGTTCTCTTTCTTCATAACAATCAGTCGCGGTTGATACGACTGGTTGCACTCTCGGGACCCTTTCCATTCTACGGTGAAATTGAGACACTGCCAACTGATGCCTATACACGCATGCAGGGTGGCGGCTATGCTATGCTGGATGAGACATTGGCCAGTCAGTTCGAAGTGAGTTCAGACGATTCGCTTCGTTTGGGTAACAGCGTGTTTAAAGTTGCCGGAGTAGTAAAGAAAATTCCGGGCGGAGGAGGTATCATGACCACCTTTACACCTTCGGTATATATAGCGATGCGCGACCTGGATTCTACACGACTGGTTCAATATGGAAGTCGCGTGAGCTATAAACAATATTTCAAAGCCGCGAATGACGAGCAGGTAAAAGAAATCGAAAAAACACTCGGGCCTGTCGTTAAGAAAGCCGGCCATTCGTACGATACAGTAGAGCGCAGGAAGGAGGGACTCGGCGAAGGCTTTATGTCTATATATCGCTTCTTTTCATTGCTCGGCTTTGTAGCGCTGATACTCGGATGTATAGGGGTTGCCAGCTCCGTTCATATTTACGCCCGCGAAAAACGCGAGGAGGTAGCCATGCTCCGTTGTGTCGGCTCTTCCGGGTGGCAGGCTTTTAATATATACTTTATCCAGATATTTATACTGGGTATAGCCGGCAGTATCATCGGGTCGCTCATTGGTATAGGGATACAACAGTTGATACCGATTTTTCTGAAGGGTATAATTCCGTTTGAAGTAGGTTTCTCACTTTCGCTGCGATCGCTGGGGGTAGGCTTACTGTTGGGTACTGTAGTATCAATTTTATTCTCGGTGCTTCCGCTGGTATCCGTGCGGTTCGTTCCGCCTTTAACCGTACTGCGCGCTTCTTCTGAGCCTACGGGCAAATTCTCCAAAACAAAAATAGTTGTACTGGTATTGATCGGTTTATTCCCGATAGCATTTGCTGCAATTCAAACCAAAAGTATCATGACGGGGCTCCTGTTTTTCTTAGGACTCATTGCTGCGTTGGGTTGTCTGGCGTTGGTTGCTACGTTGCTGCTATACCTGGTGCGAAAGTTTTTCCCGGCACAAGCGGGTTTTGTTTTGAGACATTCATTATCAAGTCTGTTTCGTCCTAACAACCAAACGCGGGTGCTGCTCGTAACGATCGGGCTAGGCGCCTTTATCATCTCTACGTTAAACATTGTAGAGCAAAGTATGTTAGGACAGGTTGAATTTACCGGACAGGAGAATCAGTCGAATACAATTCTATTTGATATACAACCCGGTCAGAAAGATGGAGTGGTAAATTTGATGCAGGACAACAAGTTGAAGGTAAACCAGGTGGTGCCGATCATCACGTGCCGGTTGAGTGAAGTAAAAGGTAAACGTGTTGAGACATTACAGAATGATACAACGGATGATATACCCGGCTGGGCCTTGTCGCGTGAATATCGCGTTACCTATCGCGATACGTTGAACAGTGCAGAGGAACTGATCAAGGGCGAACTGCAAAAGAAGAAAGCGGGTAAAGATTCTGTATGGGTAACAATATCCGAAGGGATGGAAGAAAATCTGAAAGTGTCCATTGGCGACTCGCTCGTGTTTGACGTACAGGGTATACCGGTGAAGGTTCGTATAGCGGGCATACGTAAAGTTGAATGGCCGAAAGATCCTCCTAATTTCATTTTTGTTTTTCCGAATGGCGTGCTTGAAAATGCACCACAGATCTACGTGACGGCTACACGCATTAACGATCAGCAACAGGCTAACCAGTTTCAACAGCAGTTGGTGATGCAGTACCCGAACGTTTCCCTGATCGACTTGCGCCTGATATTGAGTACGGTGAACCAGCTGTTTGACAAGCTTGGTCTGGTTATTCGCTTCCTCGCCTTGTTCAGTATCATTACCGGTCTGGTTGTATTGGCGGGCGCGGTTATCAACAGCAAGTTTGTACGCATAAAAGAAAATGTGTTACTGCGAACAGTCGGGGCGCGCACCCGGCAGATCACGATGATCACACTTATAGAATATGCATGGCTTGGTTTATTTGCTGCACTAACCGGTATGATCCTGTCGATGGGAGGAGGATGGCTGTTGACTAAATTCTTCTTTGAGATCACGTTTGGTTTTGACTGGCTGGAACTTCTGATTATAGCAGCGGGTGTAATTATACTGACAGTAACGATTGGCTGGTTCAACTCGCGTGAAGTTATAAACACGCCACCGCTGCAGATTCTTCGGAAGGAGAGCTGAGTATATCCGGCAAGACTATAGCAATGAAAAAGCCCGCGATATATATCGCGGGCTTTTTCAGAAGAATAACTTTTATGTGTTATGCCTTCAGGTATTTAACAGCTTTTTGCTTAACCATATCACGATCGGCTGTGATGGAAGGGTCGCTGTAAACGTGTTGTGATACTTCCGCTACAACAGCCTTTTTGAATCCCAGTTTTTCAGCGATGTGCTCGCAGAATACAATCTCGCTTCTGAAAACCTGACCATCCATTTTCATTAACTGAATAAGGAAATAAAGGTGTTCAAATTTTTCATCGTTGGTGAGACTGTTGATGTTGCCAATGGGTTGAGGGTTGCTTAGCATCTGATCAACTTCTTCCTTGGTAATGCCATTTGCTTTGGCAATCGTCTGGATAAGTTTTGATTCGCGGTCGGCTACTTTTTTATCGCTCGCAGCCAGGTTGATTAGCACATTAAGTTCGGCTTTTTTGTCAAAAATCATAGAAGCTCTTGGTTAGAAATGCAAATGTTAAAAAATGGACTATGAAATTTAGTGTAAAATACAATGTTTTAGTACATCCTCAAAATTATTACCTGGCGAGCTCCTGCATGCAACCCTTATATTTGTGTCTTGTCTTTAGGGCAAATTGATAATACCATGAAGAATTTATTAAGTGTAATCTTACTTATATCCTGCCTGACGGCTGCGTCAGCTCAGCAAACTCAGAATCGTACGGTTGGTTCTTTCACGGGAATAAAAGCAGCTGAAGGTGTTAACGTTTACCTGAAGAAAGGTGATAAGGAAAGTTTACGGCTAGAAGTTACAGGTACCGATCCGGATAATGTTGTTACCGAAGTATCGGGTTCGTATCTCAAAGTACACATGCGTGATGGTCGCTACCGCGGAAATATTGATGTGAAAGTGTACGTTACATACGTTAATCTGGATAAACTCTCTGCCAGTTCTGCCGGCAGTATTTATTCAGAAGAAGCTGTTAAAAGTTCTTCGTTGGATATAAGCGCCTCCAGTGCCGGGGAAATAGAAGTAGCGATAGATGCAGAGTTTGTTACAGCCAGCGCGTCCAGTGCCGGTGAACTTGAACTTACGGGTAAAACAAAATCACTGGACGTAGATGCCAGCAGTGCCGGAGAGATTGACGCCTATAACCTCGATGCTTCTAAAGTACAGGCCGAAGCGAGTAGTGGAGGTTCCATCAAAATCAGTGTTACAACGGAACTCAACGCCCACGCCAGCAGTGGAGGAAGTATACGCTTCCGTGGAAACCCGAACAAATCCGTAACTGACTCCAGCAGCGGAGGCTCCGTGAAGAAGTCGAGTTAAGTATATATAGTTTACTTTAAAGATTAAGCGGCTGGTCTTGGTGAAGATCAGCCGCTTTGGTTTAGTAAGGATACGAAATGAGATTTGCTATTGGCAAAGTGTATTCTCAAACCATTCCTTTTTGAAAAGTTCTTCGATCTTTATGATGTTATTCCATTCTTTAACATCAGGACATCTTTCATGTGAGTTGTATACATCATAATATTCTAAATACCTTACTCTATCACCTGATACTATCAAAATATAAATGGTTTCAGAGTCAATCACTCCGCTGTCTTTACAAGTAGTACGCAATGCTTTTTCTTCTGGTAAATCAAATAGTTTATACTCTTTGAGCTTGGATAAAAAAATATCAGCTTCTTCGGGACGACATAGTTTTCTTGTTAGAATATCTCTTGAAATATAGTACTCCGGATCTTTTTTTTGCTGCTCTCTATCAATCATCCCTTGTCGCAATTCTATTTTCTCCCAAGATCCCTGACTATATGAAAAAAAATTGTATAGCGCATTTCCTCCTTCTGCAGGAATAAAAAAAATCACACAAAACTCTGAGTCACTCACTACCGGCATCAGGTCTTTGTAGATAGCATCTATACTTGAGTTGGCAATGAAATTCGGAAATACATTTTCTTTTTGTTTTGCGCAACTGCAAGCGAAAATTGGAATAATAAGACAAAGTAATTTCCTCATAAATTTAATTGCATCTAGTTCCTGAAATGCCTGTTCTATAACGGTCCTCAATTGTCTTAATTTCAGACTCCTTTAGTCCACTTCGGGCTAATATTTTATTATAGAGTTCTCCCCAAGTAGCTGCATATACAGTCATTCCTTTAAGAATTAACCCTTTTGCATCTTTAGGGCTAAGAGTCGGGTACGCTTTGTTCAAGCCGGCTCCCAGTAAATCTAAATAGTTTGTAAATATTGCTACGTGATGTTCTGTCGGGGAGTATTTAAAGATATTTTCATTGTCAAGGTAGAGAACTATTGCGTGAAAAGCTTCATGGTATATTGTTGACGCGGCAAGCTCCTCTGAACCAACTGATAACTTTCCAGGATTTAAGTGAATTGTAATGTTAAGTATACCGTTTTTTTCTTTTGGTGGATCGGTTTCTCCAAGTTTGGTTAATACAGGATTAATATCATCTATCAAAATCAAATTCACCTTATCATCCTTACTAAAAATGTCGTGTATTAGTCTATTAAATGTACTCGCCACCTGTGGGTTCAATACCTTATTTGCTACCTTCTTCAGACAGGGATTTTTTAACTGATTATCGATACAGTGAACGCAAGTCTCTTTGAAGTAAGGTTGATTTTTATCCGGAGCAATTACAACAGCGCCATTTCCTCCACTACCTGAAGCAGTGCCTCCGCTACCGGATAAATTACTACTGCCTCCGTCTAGATAACTACCTCCATAGGCGCTGTTATCACACATGCCCATATTAACACTAATCGTGCAGATTCTGCCCTCAATCGTGGTACGATCATATTGGCAGTGACACGGGTAATCTGTAACGGTTATTACTTTATAAGTCGTTCTGCAGAACTGATCAATACTTTTGGCACACAAGATTTTTCGTTCAGTTCTTCCTCCCTGGTATATACTATCTTGTGTAAATGGAACTGATATTTGCCCGATCTCATTTCCGTTCAGGTCAAATTGTTGCAGTACACCACGAAATGATTCATCAGTACTCAGTGTTCCATCCGGAATATAGCGGTATATATACCCATAAAATCCTTCATCATACTTGGAGAGTACCAGGTTTTCGAAATAGTCGGGCGAATCATCAGGGAGCAGGAAGGTATAATTCAAAGTACCGCTGTCAAGGTCTTCGTACTTGAAAAAGGCCCCGTTGATTTCAAGACTGCTCACTCGCCCGTTGGGGGAACCTGTTTTTATTTTTGATAGTAACTCCTGCACGCCCGGTTCGTGGTCAATGTCAGTAATCGTAATTTTTGGTTC
>DJFR01000156.1:14148-25218 GCA_002432545.1 Flammeovirgaceae bacterium UBA5867
TAACGTTAAAGTGGTATATTTGCCACCGACAACGGAATTATACCTTTCTATACCTGCTTCGCGCAATCAACACCTATACTTCCGGTCGTGTTATACCAAAGCTAGCGGAAGCGAAGCCTTATGATCAATCGGGGGTTTTACACAGATATGTGCAGAAAAAACATGTATATATACGTCCGTATATATACTTAAAGTGTAGTCGTTATATCATTACTTTCCAGTAAACTCCTGGCGGACGCGCTTGTTCATGCGCTGAAGATTATAGTCTGATATAACCCAGTTCATCGGGTAATGAACGCTGTCACGTTTTATACCATTATTCTTAAAATCTTTATACAGATTTATATCCGGGTCGATCACCATGTTGTCACGCTCACGGAAATAGTTGATGAGACGTTGATCGTTCACCGTGGTTTGTGAGCTATAGGTATTTAGTACCGTGAGTAACGGAGCACCTATATCGTTCGTAAGCGGGTGAATCGTTTTCAGTTCAGCCGTATCCAGCGGTGTATTCGTAACATGTACCAGATGGAATTTCAGTTTATCATAAAGCGGTTTATTTACCGTATCCTCTTCCATAATTCGCTGAAGGCCCTGCAACATTTCATGTACTACACCGCCACCGGAATTATCGAAGTAGCCGCCATCAACAAAATAATAATTACGAATACTTCCTGCCGGTGAAATATAGGGAAAGCGTGCACTTAGTATGGTAGCCGTGCTCAACCGGATATCGCCATAGCCATCTTTACCGGTGGAATCTATCTCGGCCAACACATCCATGCGATTGCTGAAACTTGCCAATTGAACGGAGCTTACAACGGCCGGGCTACCGCCCTGAACTTCGGTTGTATTGAGAAAGAGGATGGGTAATTTACCGGAGTAGTCAACAACTTCGCTCACCGGCTTTCGAAAGGCTCCTTCGAGACAGGAATCAGAGGCATGTTCCATTACTTTCTCCAACGCAGCGGCACGATCGGTAAAATGGATCGGCACTACGTGGCGCATCAGGTCAGAACCAAAGTAATGTGCTATACAATACGTGAGAAAATCGGTGCTTAAAAATTTCTGTGCATGTGCCGTAAGTTTCAGCGAAGGGTCTTGCTGCTTGTTTTTCAGCAACGCATAGAAAGTAACATTCCCGACACTTCCGCCCGATGTACCCGATAAGCAAAACAAATGATTCGAAAATACCTGGGTGGTATCTTTACCCGGCAGATCTTCCCACGAAGCCAGTACGGAAGCAACCCAATAACCCGACCGTGATGCACCGCCATCTGACAAAATTATATATACCGGAAACTCCGATGACTGCTCTATAGCTGCCTGGCGATGCTGTAGCCAGCGGTTGAAATATACTTTCAGATCCGGACGTTCACCATATATATTTTCCGAACGCGCTTTCACAAGACGCACCCGGTATAGTTCAGCAAAGTCAAACCAGCCAATAATGATGATCCAGAGAACAATCAGAAAGTGAAAGTTAAAATTTCTTCGCACTGATTGATATCCCACCAGGTTTGCCAGGCCTACAAGTACGCCAAAGGTTAGCAAAGCAAACGCAAGCGGCCCGATACGATCTGCTACGCCTATAAAAAATATACTGCTCACAAAAACCAGCCCGCCTGTTAACGCAACGATATTAAACGTGGTGAAATAAAACTGTTCAACGCGATGTGATGACTTCGGAACTTTTAATACTTCACGCCCCATGAATCGAACGTAGTCACACTCCTGGTCATCGATGCGGTCATTCTTTTCTTTATCATTAATATACCTTCTGCGCAGAATGAAGAAACGGATCATGAGGATCTCCAGCAGAAAAAGTCCCAACGCAATAATGGGCAGGTAAAACTGGTGCCGCAGAAACGATTCCACCTCACGGTGTTCCCAGCAGAGCCAAAGTGTCAATGCTATATTTCCAAGAATGATCAGTATAATCAGCCATTTGGTAATGGTATAGGTATATCCTTCTGTCCACAGGTGACTTAACAGAAAGTACAGTGTATTATGCACCAGCATGAAACACAGAATATAGCCGGCAGAAAGATCGAGCATGGTAGGCAATGCCAGTATACCGATCTGCAGCATAACCAGTGCGTTGTAGCCGAGCAGGCGCGGTACGTGCCGGTAAAATGTGGCAGGTATCGTAACACCTTTGTTCACCTTCATATAGCTGACCAGTTTGGAACTATACCACACGAAGAACGACCAGACCAGTACCCCTACCGTTGAAAAGACAAAAGGCCCCGGGTATTCACCGAGCTGAATGATGAGGTCTTGTCCCTGCGGCAGTTTCATCAGCAGGAAATACGCGGCCATCACGGATATCAATCCGGGAGCATAGAGCCAGATAGCTTTTGGAAGATACGTCAGGAAAACGCGTAACTGCACAAACATGATTTCAACTTCGGGTAAAGTAAAACGATCAGGCTATATTTCACAGCCTGTAAATTCTACCCGCGAAGGTAATGGTTTACCTGAATTATGAAATCACATAAACAGGTAATACCTATATAGGATGTAACTCAGACTTGCTGACGGTATGCGTTCGACTTACCGAAATAATAATGATGCGTGAAGAATGACAGCGGCAAACCAATGGCAACGATCAGTATACCAATACCAATGGCAGCCTGTACAGGTCTGACCGGCAGCGGAGGAATGCGGGTGAGCGGCAGGAACACAAGGGTCATCATGATCCATACAAAAATGCCGTATAGCATCCCCGTTGCAACCTGACTCTGGTGCAGAAAACGAAGACGAGGGTATACTAAAAAGAATAAGATTGTCCAACCGAGGGCAATACAATAGTGCATTATTAAACCTGTTATGGCCAGGAACAAGTATGGAAGTGAAGTATCAAATAAAGCGCTGGCAATATAACGGAAGATCGCGATGGGATTCTTTCCACCGCTGGCAATGAGAAAATTAATGATAGCACCGGTAATGTCTAACGTACCAACCAGTAACCCGAGTGTGAGCATAACACGCACCGAGCTTTTCCGAACCGAATTTCCTGAAGACAAATTTTGCAGCATAGCGTTAAAGCAGATGTGAAGGATTGAAATTTACCTGTGATCTACCTATTGCTTTTACAACAAAACATTCAACAGCTTCTCTTTCTCCTCAGCTCATTGACAAGCAACGTCTTCATCAGGGCGAAACTAATTTAGCAGTAATTATCCTATTTGCCACATGCCCGACTATACGTTACTGAAGTTTTTTCGACATACTTCATTACCACGGGTCGGTCTGATTTTTTACAAGCCGCTTTACCGGGTCTTTGTTTAAACGTTCACCTCATAAATCAGGACTTCACTCCTGGCGGATACGTAGTATTGTAATCGACCATGGTTTAAACATATAATCAAAACGGTTCTTAAATCCCGTAAAATTCCGCTCTACCGGGATATACTGTAACGGATGCCCGAGCGAATTTTCTGCCTGCGGATCGTTTGCCGAAAGCGTAACGGTCTTCCCTACCCCTGCTATAGCTTTATCAGTCGATAATTTGATTGCTGTGTTGACAGGCTCTTTACCGGCATTGACAACCTTTATAATAACTTCACCGGTCTTATCATCTATACCTGCTATACTAAAAAAAGTACGCGGCTCCTTATAGGTCATCAGTAATTTTCCATCGAGATAACATTCTATTGAAGTATATTTAACACGCAATTCTATACTATACCAGCGATTGGTTTCGATGGGTTTCTCCAGCGTAACAGGTTGTGTTACCATTGCGTCCGCTCCGTTCGTCACCAACTCGAAGGCACTTACCCGATTCCACCACGCACCAATGTGTGCACGCAGGTAATTATCCTTGTCCTTGATAGCAATGGGAATCATAAATGCATTGGGTCCTCCGGTCTTGCGAGCCTTCAGGCGCAATGTATATACATCCGGAATTTTAGTATGAAGTATAGCCATCGGCCAGGCACCGTCTGCAGTCTGCGCGATAACACTGTCATTCATAACCCACTTCCCTCCCTCCATCTGCCAATCGTTTTTATGATTCACCAGATCGGCTGTATATATTACTGTATCGTTTTGAAGTATTTGGATATCCCTGAACTCAGCATACGTGTCCCAAGTGCTCAAACCTATATTTCCGGTATACCGCGCTACCGGGGCTGATGTTTCCGGATGCAACGCTACTGAGGTCTCTACATTCGAAGTCGCTTTATGTGCATTCATCATTTTGATTGCGTAGTATGATGTGCGTGCAAAGCCCGAAGCATTATCAAAGCGAATGAGATTTACCGGCCAATCGGTATCATTTATATTCTCGAGTAATGGCGCATAACTGCTCATGGTAATCAGATCTGAATTCTTTTCCATACCCATAATAAACACAGCATCGTTGAGGGCTGCCAGCATGTTACCGCTGCCTACACCGCTGTTACAGGCATACTCCCCTACATATAGTTTCCAATCTTTGCGCGGATATTTATCATACCAGTCGTGATAGATCATTGGCCAGTATACTGCCTTATAGGCATGCTCATCCACTATATCTGTTTTTGTTACGGCATCAACCGTTGGCTTATGAACATGCGCTATACCTGTGCTGGTAATTACTTCGAGCTTCGGATATTTTTCTTTAATGGCCTTATAAAAAATATTAAACCGCGCGGCATAGCGTGTGCCCACCTGCTCATTCCCTACTTCTATATACTTCAGTGGAAAAGGTTGTGGATGTCCGTTCCCTGCGCGCACAGCTCCCCATTTTGAATCGACCGGTCCTATAGCATATTCAATACCATCGAGTATATTTTTTATAAGCGCTGGAATTTTATCATCCGGAAGAAACACACCGGATCGCATTTCACACGATACTCCGCAGTTAAATACATACATGGCATCAGCTCCTATATCTTCGCAGAACTGCAGGAATTCATGATACCCTATACCATCGGAAGACCAATATCCCCACGGACTATAGGTACCGGGGCGTTCTTCAACAGGCCCCAGAGAACGCTTCCATTCAGGCGCACTTTCGGTACTGATGCCTTCTACAAAACATCCTCCCGGCCAACGCACAAAAGCAGGTTTAAGATCAGCGAGGTAATTGGCGAGGTCCACCCGCATCCCATTCGGTCTGTTCTTAAATGTTTTGGCAGGAAACAGCGAAACAAAATCAAACCAAACCGTACCCGGTGACGCTGTGGTCAGATAAAATTTAGCTTTGGCATCCGAGGCCGTTGCCCGTAACGTACAGGTATATTTCTTCCATGATTTCTGTTTTACATCGCTGAAGGTATAGGACGCCAGTATACGGCCATCCGATCCACGCAACGATGCTGTTACAGGTCCTTTAAATTGAGATGCACGTATATATACCGTGAGGTTGTACGATTCTCCTTTATCAACCCGGATTCCCCAAAAACCCTCGTTCACAACGGACACACTATCCGCCCTTCCTACTGATTGTATATCTACTTGTAAGGCATGTGGTGTAGCCTTATGCAACGGCACTTTCGTGGATAATGAAAGCGAAGCCTTTGCCTGCCCCCGGGTTTGCAACGACCATGCAGGCCACTGCGTTTTAGGTTCCCAAGGCATCTTCCAATCGCTTACTTTATTGGTAGCGAAGTGTGGTGTGCGTGGCGGAACGAGCCAGCCGGAGTCCAGTGTGCAGCCGGGAGGTATAGTGCTTTCTTCAAAGCCCTTGTTCTGGATGAGCTCTGCATATAAACCACCTTCTCCGCCATGACTTATCTCTTCGAAGAATATACCATGCAAACGTGGAGAAACAGTTGCTCCCGAATGCCGGGTATCGATCGTCAGGGCAGCATTCTGTGCTATGGCGTATAGCGGCAACAGCAGCCATGCGAATAATATGCTAAATTTGAGATGCAACATGGCATGCTTCATAAACCATCGGATTGTAATTGTATTTATTGATGATGCTATATATAGCGGTGTATAAGAGGAACCGCGATATGAGGTGCTATCCATGTATCTTATCAGAGATATAGCAGCCGCTCCGTTGCGGCTGCTTATCCATACTTCAATTAAACCAAACCAATAAATTCTACCCAATCTATTGATGCATAAAGTACGTTCTGAAAACAACCAGTTGCTTCACTGATATTGACTGGTGATAATATTATTTTATCTCGTTCCGAACCATGCAAGAGGCGGGTGGATACAAAAAGAAAGATCATCTGTATAACATCCGGCTCTCCGGCTGTATAGGTAAATTCTGAGTGAATCAACTTCGATTCACTAACCCCTCGTTCGGGATCTTTTCGATAAAATTGAGCAGATTTTAGCCTTCATTGATACTATTTTATCTATACTCTTGAATTTCATCAAATAATTATGAATATTTTGTACTGATTGAATTTTACCCGCCTATGAAAATTCTACCGTTCAAAATTCCCAAGACTTCCCAGGAGTCTTTCCGTTTGCAGGAGGATCGCGATCAACACTTTTACGATTACCTGCACCAGCACCCTGAGGTTCAACTTACGTTGATTCTGAGCAGCGAAGGAAAAGTTATAGCAGGCGATTATATAGGAGCGTTTAAACCTGGCGATATATTTTTGATCGGTCCGAACCTGCCGCATGTATTTCGGAACGACTCGCGATATTATGAACAGGCCGATATATCCATCGCACATTCCTATACTGTATTTTTTGAATGGCAATCGTTTGGAGAAAAATTTTTATCGTTGCCGGAATTGAAGAAGCTGCAGGAGTTTACCAAGCTATCAGAACGCGGGCTATATATTAAAGATCCGGTGCGAAGTCGTATATCGCAACTGATGAAACAATTGTTCCGTACCAGTGAGATGGATCGTCTGATCGTATTGCTGAAAATACTAAATATACTGTCGCATACCGATAGTATTGATCCGCTGGCATCGTCTGGTATATATAATGAATTTGATGAAATTGATGGTAAAAAGCTGGCAGACGTTTATCGCTTTACGATGAATGAGTATCACCGCAAGATACACCTCGATGAAGTAGCCGATATCGCCAACATGACTACGAACTCATTCTGTCGGTACTTCAAAAAGCGAACACGCAAATCCTATATAGACTTCCTCACCGAAATACGTATTGGACAAGCCCGAAAATTATTACAACAAAACGATCTGAGTATTTCACAAATATGTTTCGAAGTAGGCTTCAACAACCTCTCGAACTTCAATCGCAAATTCCGCGAGCTGTGTGAGATTACTCCTACGGAATTCAGGAGGTCGCAGGGGGCTTAGTAAATAGAAGTAAGAAGACAGAAGTAAGGAGTAAGAAGATAGAAGTAAGAAGTTGGCGTAGGGAGNNCTGGCTTTGTAATCTTCCTTCAACTCCTGATTCGTAAGTATAGCGCGTACTATGTCTACGGGTATATTTCCTTCCTGCAGGATGCGATCGTGGAAATCTTTTTCGGTCATTTTACCGGAATCGACAAGTTCTTTTTTAAGACCGTAAAATTGTAGTCCGCCAACCATATAGGCAATTTGGTATAGCGGGCCATAGCTTCCCATGAACGAACGTCTCACTTCAGCAGCAGCATTTGCATATTCATGCCCGACACGTTCCACCAGGAAATCGATGCACTGCTGCGGAGTCATTTTACCGAGATGATAGTTGAGAGAGAAGATAATACGTGCACAGCGGTGCATCCGCCAGAACAGCATACCGATGCGATCTTCCGGAGTACGCGGAAAATTTTTGTCCCATAAATTAAACTCCCAGTATAGCGCCCATCCTTCTATCCAGAAAGGTGTATCAAAAACATTCCGGTACGGTTTATAGCGTTCATTCATATACATCTGTAAATGATGACCGGGTATCAATTCATGCTGCACAGTAGCGCGTGAGAAATGAGGATTGTTACCGCGCATGCTCATCATCTTTTCGCGATGCTCCATGGTATGGGTAGGATATGAAATGATGATCTCCTCTCCCCCCAGGAAGAATGGATTTATCTTTTGTGCTTCTGGCGACATCATGCGCATGCGCCACGTTTCTTTTGCCAGTGCCGGTATAGTAATGAGATTACGTTGCTCTATAAAACGAATCGCTTCCTCGGCAAGTGAATCCACCAATGCAGGCTGTTGTCCTGCGGGGACATACGTATTCTTTACCTTTTCCATCGCAGCCTTCCAGTTATTACCGAAGCCCATCGCCTGCGAAGCCTTTAGCATTTCAGCATCACACCATGCAAATTGTTTCTGTGCTATAGCAATGATCTCTTCAGGTGTATAGGCTATAAATTCGGTCTGCAGACTTTTGATGAGTGCATCACGGCCGATCGGTCTGCCTATAATTCCGCTGCCATCATCTTTGATCGATGTATTGACATAGTGCTTTTTAAGAAACTCTTCATAACGCTTTAACGTAACCGACAATGTATCGTAAGGCTTTTGCATCCACCAGGTAAACTGTGGATCGTATGCGTTATAAAATTCAAACGACTCCTTCAGATTTTCCCGCAATGACTTCACTACTTCGGAAGCCTTGTCTGCTTTCTGCCAACTCGAATACGGTGTTGCCTTACTGATTTTTTCCTGCGATGCTTTGATAGCACTTAACATGGCATCAAAGTTTTTTGCCAGCGTCATGGCATCGGGTGTTGCTCCCCTCCTGCGCTCGCGGATAAAGGTATAAATAGGTGTAGCAAATTCTGTTACGTAGGCTACTTCCTCAAAATCCTTTTGTTTGATCTTCAGAAAGTACAATTCTTTATCAAGCTGGTTCTTCAGCAATATATAGTCTGCCTTGCCTTCCTGCGACAGCTTATCAAATGCAACCTTCTTCAGGGCATTATTCCAATCAGCATAGAATTTTGCCAAGCGATCATAATACTCCGCAGATTCGCGTATAGTATATTTCCGAATCAAGGCATATTTATCGGCTTCGAACTGGCTGATCATTTCATACAGCTCGTTGCCATACGCAGACGGAATGCTCACACAAAAGAAGAATAGTACTCCGAAGAAAAATTTACTCAGACGCATGCACTGTAGGTTCTTGTATGCTAAAGTTAATGAGAAAGCCCGAAGTTAAAAGTATATAATCTGACAGCGTTAGCATTTATTGCTTCACCATGCGTACACCGTATACCGGACCTGCCTGTTGCTGCGGCTTTGCCTGGAAAGTTACCGTTACGGTTTTCTTTCCTTTGGTAAGCGATGGCGGTACAGCATATACTATATCATAGAACTTACTGTCCTTATACTTGTTCAGGTCTTCACTGGCCACTTTCGTTCCATCTACCAGTATATCGAAATTACGGTAGCGGTTGTCCATGCCCCAATATGTTGCTGTCAGGTTATGCGCGGCACTGGCATCTACTTTCATGGTGAACACGAGGTTGCCTCCATCGTTCGCTACACGGAATTTACGTGTGTGCGATTCTCCTGTTTCTGTTTTCTCCCCGGTAAAATTATGATCACGCTCGGGTTGCATCTCGCCAACGCGTAGGTAGTCCGTTGTGCGCTGTTCGAGGGCGTATTCTTCCTTCTTTTTCTCTTCGTACAGTTTCTGCTGTTCTTTCCACGCCTGCGGTGTAAACACATCCCAGTATACATTGTAATGCTCATCATCCAGCTGGTAGAACGGCTGCAGCGTTACATCATTCGGGAAACCCGTCTTTTGGGTTTTGAATGTCAGCGGATCAGCTGCATCCTGTTTCAGCCATTGCTTTACATCATGATCACCGGTTACGAGAACGGGTATACCGTTCATCGGATCCGGTTCTTTTGTTCCGAGATTACCCGCCAGCAATACGGGCCCGTAGAAGAAAGCTTTGCGCGAAGCATTGTCCGGCATAGCCACGGTATAGAGTGACGAAGGAAGCGTGAGTTCAATCACATCGCCATTCTTCCAGTTACTGCTTAATACCCAATAACCTTCTTTATCGGTCGTTACATTTTGTGTAGCCCTACCGTTGATTTTGATAACCGGGCTGGACTGCAACCAATACGGCTTACGAATGCGCACCGGTATAGCCTGAGGTTTTGGTGTATTGATAGTAAGTTTTACCGTTGGATTGGTCGGCAGGTTTGCGTTCATGGTAACCTGGAATCCTTTCTCCTGCCAGTTCAGTTTGGAAGGTATAAACAGGTTCACATACAGACTACCATCCTTTCCTTTGAAATATATACTCTCGCCATACTTCACGTGATTCTCAATACCGGAACCTACGCAGCATGTAAACGTATGGAACTGATCGCTGAACTCCTTACGCGTGCCCATGCGTAACGGCACAAAGTAACACATCATACCATCATTATGATTTTGAGATGCGAGAATATGATTATACAGCGCACGCTCGTAAAAATCCATATAGGACGCAGAAGGTTGCAACACAAACAAGTGTCGCGTAAGCTTCAGCATATTATAGGTATTGCACGTCTCCATCGTGTTATCGGTGAGCTTGTCGTTCAGTACATCGGGTTTGCTCAGGTATTCATAATTACTGTTGCCACCGGGAGCAAAGGTGTGGTGCTTCACTACGGTTGTCCAGAAGAAATCAGCGATAGCAAAATCCTTCTTCTCACCGGTGAGCTGATAACGTCTTATCGTCCCGATTGCTTTGGGAATCTGTGTATTGGAATGTTTGCCCGGCAATACATCAACACCCATCGCGAGTGAATCCAGGATTCGCTTGTCATGAAATTTATAGGACAGCTCAAGGTATTTTTTATTCTGTGTGAATGCGTATGTATTCACCAGCACTTCATTCATACCACCGTATTCGCAGAGTAACATTTTCTGAAGCTGCTCATCATTCAGGTTCTTCAATATATCGCCTGTCCAATCGGCTATACCTTGCTCGATCTTCAACGCTTTCTCGTTGTTGCAGTAGAGATACGCATCCAGCAGACCCGCCATTACTTTGTGTATAGTATACCACGGTGACCACGCTCCGTTCAGATCGAATCCGCGCGACCGTATATTTCCCTGCGATACCTCCATGAACACGGTATCTTCTTTTGGTATAGCACCAACATAACCGGTCTTGCGCACTTTTTGACATTCCTCCAGTTCATCCACTATATAATTTACGCGCTTGAGATATTCCGGGTCTTTCGTTACACCATAATG
>DJFR01000156.1:25244-29974 GCA_002432545.1 Flammeovirgaceae bacterium UBA5867
ACGATCGGGCTCTATAACAAGTAAATATTTCAGATCGGCATCCATGGCCTGCTTAAACGGACTGTCCAATATCTGTACTTCACTCAGGTGGAAAGTATAGGCCTTTATATCTACGATCGGCTTTATTTTTACACGATCGTTATTTACTTCGGGCACGTACGACTGTGCGACCGAAGCATGCGCGAGTGCTACCAGGAACAGGTATATATATACACGTATCAAATTCATATAGGGTTTGGGATATAGTGTTGATTCAGTGTCGGGTTTATTCTACGCTCCATTCCATAATACCACCGGCATGTTCTTTCGGCAACGTTACCTCCAGGCGCAATGCCTGTGTAGTTACTGGCTCAAAGGACACGGTGGAATATGCATCTTTATTTATTTCATAAGCAGTTTTATTCTTCACGGGCTTCCACGCTTCACCATCTTTATAGAGCAGGCGCCACCCGGCCGGTATACGGCATCCACCGAAAGGTCCGTCATCAAACCAGTATACTTTGGAAGAAGTAACGGCAGCGGGTTTCTCAAAATCATACTGTACCCACTGGACTGTATCTTTCATCGGCCACCAGTGATAAAATGTGATCGATTGATCGTTGGAGTTCTTTGGCTCCATCTGATCATTCAGTGACATGAGTGTTCGCGTACGATGTGAAGCGGTAATTTTACTTCCTGAGGCAATGGTAGGCGCAGGTAACGGTTGAGCCGCATCTGCTTTCTCCGGTATCCATACCATCATCTCGCCCGCACCACGGTGTGCCCAGGCGTAATATGGAATCAGTTTTACTTCGGCATCAACCATCGTAAGCTCTTTCGGGTTAAGACGCGCAGCAGATTTACCGGCACCTTCAATTTCATACAAACCTTTCAACAGGTTTGCATCGAAGTTACCTTTTAACGGTGATGCCGAAGCAAGCACCAGGTTCAGTACACGGTTGTCTTTGTTATCAGGCCACTCTGCACAATATACCAGCGGCCCGCGTTGTATAGCAGTTTTATTCTGATCGGCTTCCACTTTTGGATTGGCCGCAATTCTGCGTATCGGCATGGGAAGCTGCACATGAATGCGATCGCCTTTTTTCCATTTACGATTTAGTACCAGATAACCCTGCTGCAACGTAAGGGCTACCGGTTTATCATTCAGAAATACTTTGGGTTGTTCGGTATAGGCATCCTGGAAAGTATATAGATCGCTTGGTATGGGTTTGTTAACAGCCCAGCCCGGTATGCGCACACGCACTTCGAATGTTGTTGTCTTCTCGGGTTGTACGGTAATTTGTACGTCACCGTCCCACGGGTAATTGGTTTTCTGTTCGAGTGTTACGGTGTTATCGGTAAGTTTGAATTGTGCACTGCCGGCAGCAAACAGGTTTACATAAAGTGATTTGTCCTTCTGTGCGTAAAAGTATCCGCCAACCGAAGGCACAAAGCGTGCTACGTTACCGGGGCAACATGCGCAACTGAACCAGGGACTTCTTGCATGTTGTCCGCGTGATTCCAGTGGATTCGGGTAAAAGAATTTATCGCCTGTAAGCGCTACACCGGAGAGAAATGCATTATAGAGTGTACGCTCCAATACATCGTAATATTTAGCATCGCCATGCATGAGGAACAGACGGTGATTCCAGTATACATTGGCGATTGAAGCACAGGTCTCATTATAGGCCGACATGTTGGGAAGTTCATACGGTTTTCCAAATGCTTCGCCATGACCGGTAGCACCAATGCCACCGGTTAGGTATATCTTTTTTGACACGACATCTTCCCATATATCATCAATGGCTTTTATATAGGACGGATCGTGTGTAAGCGCTGCTATATCTGCCATACCGGCATACATATAGGTGGCACGCACCGCATGTCCTACAGCTTCATGCTGATCGACCACGCGTAGGTGTGCCTGGTTGTATTCATCTTTCCCCGGGCCACGAACATCCAGAAAAAATTTGCCGGTGTCCAGGTATTTTTTATCTCCGGTTACCTGGTATAGCTTTGCCATGGCGAGCTCGATGATCTGGTGGCCAGGGTATATATGCAGCTTATCCGGACCAAAATCTGCACACACGCGATCGGCCGCGCGGATGGCTATATCCAGAAAATTGCGTTTGCCGGTAGCATGATAGTGCGCCACCGCTGCTTCGATGAGATGACCTATATTATATAGTTCGTGACTGAGGTCGTCTTCTTTTTCCCAGCGCTTTGAACCGGCCCATTCATGTGCATGATCGCCCATGATGGTGCGGTTGGTATAAATATAGCCATCAGGTTCCTGCGCTTTGCCGATCAGGTCAATAAGAGAATCTACTTTTTTCTCTAATGCAGGGTCGCGAAATATCTGGAACGAGTAGCACGCACCTTCAATGATCTTGTAAACGTCTGTATCATCAAAGGTAAATTCGGTACAGAAGTTTCCGGTTTTTAGTCCGGCTGCAATTTCGAAATTCTTGATGCGACCGGTCTCCTGGCATTTACCCAGGGTAAACGGTATCGTTACATCATGATTAGTCTTAATACGCGGAGCCCAGAAGTTATCGGAGAGTTTCACCGATGTAAAAAGTATAGGATGGATCGGGTAATCACCATGCTGCGCCTGCACAGCCGGTATATTCAGCCACGAGCCGAGTAAAAGGAGCAGACTGAAAATGGCAGGTTTATTCATATCGTTTAATTCTTAAAGAACAGTACATGTATACACGTACGATTCACTGTTCACAAACCTAATCAATACCCAAACGTTTTTTTTGTTGATCTTATCTTATGCTGGTAAAATATTATCATTCGAAAAATAACCGAACGATATTCCGGGTAGTTGCGCTGTTGACAGGCTGTGGTATGAATATCAGTATAGAACAGTACGCGACAGAAAATTACCGTTCCTGTTACTTTCACTTCTTTTCTTAAGGTATTTACTTTAATTCCTGTATTGTCTACTTTGCTCATGATTGCCTCTCTACCCGGGCAATGAAATGAATAGCGAAAATACTTCTATACTCTATAAAACTGCCCGGTTGGCTTCCGTACTGGGACACCCTTTACTTACCTTGCCGGTGTTTACCACGGTGCTGGCTTTTAATTTATTTGATCCGTACAAAGCTTTATGGATTTCACTTCTCATCTTCGGTGTAATTGTGCTGCCGGTAACCATTCGAAACTATATTAAGACCAAACGAAAGGAGTATACCAATTTTGATATATCGGATCAAAAGCAGCGCCAGTCATTCTATCCATTTGTAATTGTGCTGATGGTTGTTGTAACCACGGTGCTATATCTTACTCCGGGTGCTGAGTCTTTTTTTACCGGCACGTGTGTATTATTGATGCTGCTGATCGCATCCGCATTGATCAACCGTGTGATCAAGTGTTCACTTCATACTTCTATTTCCGTTTACCTGGCATTGGCTTTATGGCAATTCTCGGTAGCGGGCAGTATCGCAATGTTTGCTTTTACGGTCGTCATCGCGACATCGCGTCTTATTCTAAAGCGTCACACATTTATTGAAATTATTACAGGCGCCACGATCGGCTTTCTAGCAGGAGTCGCGAACAACTACTTTCAGAAATAAACACAATAAAAATCGTATATACTTTTGTATATAGAATGAGACTCGATGCTGTTACTCGATTAATCTTCGTCTGACTTTTGCAAATATACTTTCAGGACTTCGTACTGCAGGCGTCCAGCCATGGGGTTGTTGGATGCACCGTTCAGCATTACCAGCATGTAGGCGAGCCGGGAAAGTTTCCATTCCTTGTGCACAGTGTGCGCATCATTATCGGAAACATAGATGGGTTTGAAATGATCAATCAACGGAAGTCCGTTATAGTTGCACACCTGCATGGCGCGTTCTACGGCTGAACATATTTCTTCGCACGGATCAAAACCAATATCAACAAGCGATCGGGTAGTATACATGAGACTTTGTTCATGTATGGCTTCTTCCACTGCGTCCCACGGAGCGTTGGCTAAAAACTGACGCACTTCCAATGTGTTAACTGACATAGTACCAGGATTAAAGTGATCGCACGAAAATTATCTAAAAATATATGCCGGGCCTTGTGGCTTCGGATAAAATGTATGCTTGCCAAAGGGCGGGATTTCGTTCCTCAAAAAATTCCCGCCTGTCCTGTATTTATAACTGAATATAATACACCGTGAGTATATTTGCATCCTGCTTTATTAATCTACTATGTATACCAAACGATTTTATTTTAACCCGGTAATTTTATCTGTCATCACAGCAGCTGCGTTGCTGTATGGCTGTAACCGTTCATCCCAAAATTCAAATTCTGAGTCTCCTTCTGAATCTTCCGAGAATGTTAAACCAGCAACGATGAAATATATAGAAACTTTTCAGGCTGAAGTGTGTGAAAAAATTATTCTGGAGTATTACAACAAATTATCGGATGAAGGTGATAACATCGCCCCGCAGAAACAGGCTACAATCACGGATGCCGATACGATCAAAAAAATCACAACACTACTTCATGCTCTTCCCGACCAGGGTGATATGATGGTGAAGATGGGCAATGTATCAGTGTTGAAGGTAACGCTGATCTACAACGATCAGGCTGTATTTTTCAAGTACTATGAAAACTCCGTGCAGACTCCGGCAACATCATTCTATGCCAAGCCACCAAGAGAGGAAAAGCTTTTATATGAAATGCTGATGGCAATTGTGAATTCATAAATTCACATTGCCTGTATATATACTTTCAATACAGCCGAT
>DJFR01000149.1:0-11899 GCA_002432545.1 Flammeovirgaceae bacterium UBA5867
ACAAACTGCCCTGACGCAAATAATAATCTTCTGCCATTATTTATTTAAATTTAAAATCTTCTACCCTGGGATCTATTCTTTCACTAATTAAATACTTAATCATGAAAAAAAATGTAGTTATTGTTGTGACCTTAGTTACAACGGCTTTAATAAGCCTGGCATTTATTGTTGGGAACAATTATGCTGGCAAAAATTCCTCCGCTCCTTCTTCTTACACTATCAGTAAGGAGACGGCTCATAAATATGTGACTGCCTGGCAAAAGCAGGAAGAAGCCCTGGGCAAAAAACGCGGCGAGTATGTTGAAGCTTTTAACATGAACGCTACTGAATTACANNGCATTGACAATTATCTCAAAAAACGACATTTCAAAAATGAGTGTCCGGTTTTACCTGGGAATTAATGATGCGGGTAAACAAACGTTGGTAATAGTTACAGTTGATGAAAATGGTAATAATGTTGCTTATTACAAAGATCAGCAGGGGAAACTGCAATCTGCGATATTTGATTTCACCACTCCAAGCCCACCCTTTAATAAAGATTCTGACCTGTAATATCAATACCGAAAAATTAAATCCCGCATCAAGCCAGGCCTGATGCGGGATTTAATTTTGCAGCAAATAATAAGTAGTATGCTTATAGCGTATGAACGCAACGTGGTTTACTTCTTTATAATAAGTTCCTTCTTCACTATATTCCCACTCAACGGGTTTGGTTCATCGGGCTGGGCCCCACCTATACAAATTTGCAATTTTCCATTTAGTGAAAGACGNNACCAGGTATAACTGCACCACTTCTTCACCTTCTTTCTTACCAACATTGCTAAACCGGGTAGTAACAACAATACTTTTTCCACCTACTGCTGTGGCCGGCGTTTGCAATTGATCGTAACGGAATGTTGTATAGCTAAGCCCGTAGCCGAAACCATATAATTGTTTACCGGTAAAATACCGGTATGTGCGATTTTTCATTGAATAGTCTTCAAATGATGCCAGGTCATTATCGCTTTTATAAAAAGTAACAGGCAAGCGGCCCGATGGATTATAATCGCCAAACAAAACATCTGCTATAGCACGACCAGCGGCTTGCCCGGGATACCACGCTTCTACGATAGCCGCGACATGATCATTCTCCCAATTAACTGCGAGTGCACTTCCGTTTAGTAACACAAGTATAACGGGTTTACCAAGTGCCGTAACGTCTTTAATTAATTCTCGCTGAGCGAGCGGAAGATCAATCTTCGTCCGATCACCACCGCGGAAGCCATCAATCTTTACATCCATTTCTTCACCTTCCATGTTGGGTGTAAGTCCCATACACATGATGACTACATCTGCCTGTCGTGCCGCGTTGAGTGCATGTTGTTTGAGATCAGGTTTGGGTGCAGCCCACACGAGTTGAACTTGCGCATCGGCAAATGTTTCTATAGCTTCAACAACAATGCTATATCTTTTACCAGCCTCGAGTGTAATTGGAACAGACTTTCGAAGTCGCGGATCGCCATACTCATCACGAAAGTGATATACTGTTTTAGCCACAACGCTGTCATTCAAATATAGCTTCGTATTACATGTAGCTATAATGCCAAGCTGATACGTTCCCGATAGGGTAGGCCTAAGTTCGCCTGTCCAGCGAACACTGAAATTGTCATCGTTCATTCCTTCGCGTGGTGCTTTATCAAACCAGTTTGCATCCAGTGTTGGCATTATAGTGGAGAAGAGTGGCTGCCCGGTTAATGTAATGTTGTCATAGAAATCTGCTTTCAGCCCGGGCTTGTTGTTATGTGTGAAAAGTATATTTTCGGGTATAGGGTAGAACATCGGCATTCCCGTGGCGAGCTCCGATCCTTGCTCAAACAATACTTTTGTATTCGGAGATACTTTTTCTTTGATGCCCTTTAATGGCGTTATAGCTTGTGAAGGCACGCCATTGTAATTTCCGAGCAGCATTAACCATTGATCAACATTAGGGCCGATCACGGCAATGGAACGAACATCTTTTTTCAACGGAAGAATGTTGTCTTTATTCTTCAGCAACACCATCGATTTACGTGCGGCTTCCAGTGCGAGTGCCTGGTGTTCTTTGCTATCAACAACGGAGTAGGGGATCTGTGCGAATTTTACTTTCTCTTTCGGATCAAACATGCCGAGTTTAAACCGTGCTGTGAAAAGTCTCTTTACTGCTATATCAATGTCGGTTTCGTTGATGAGATTTTTACTGACTGCTTCTTTTAAGTTTTGATATACCTTTCCGCATTCAAGGTCAGTGCCGGCTTTTACAGCGATGCTGGCGGCCTCTTCCGGTGTGGAAACAATTTTGTGATATTTATATATATCGGTGATCGCTTCGCAGTCAGATACAATGAAACCTGTAAAGCCCCATTCGTTACGCAATATATTACCGAGTAATCCAGGACTGCCACAACATGCTTCACCATTGTATCGGTTATAGGCGCACATCACCGAGTAAGGTTTTCCATTTTTGATAGCCATCTCGAAATGCGGAAGGTATGTGGCGCGCAGGTCCTGTTCGTTCGTTTCGGCATTGAAGGAGTGACGTTCCGGCTCTGGTCCACTATGTACTGCGAAGTGTTTTACCGTAGCTATAGTCTTGAAATAAGTCGGGTCGTTTCCTTGCAGACCTTTGATGAATTCTGTAGCCAGCGTTCCGGTAAGAAGCGGGTCTTCACCGTAGGTTTCCTGACCACGGCCCCAGCGCGGATCGCGAAACAGGTTAATGTTAGGACACCACAATGTGAGGCCCTGGTATATATAGCGTTTATCTTTCGCAACAAAATTATGATGTTTAGCACGCGCTTCATCTGCAATTGACGTTGATACGCGGTATAGCAACGCGTCATCCCACGTGGCACCCAGGCCTATAGCTTGCGGAAAAACGGTAGCCAGCCCCGCGCGAGCAACGCCATGCAATCCTTCCGACCACCAGTTGTAACGTGGTATACCAAGTCGTTCAATAGCTGGAGCATCGTTCATCATCTGTCCGATCTTTTCCTCTAATGTCATGCGGGCTACAAGATCATTGACGCGTTGTTCGATGGGTAACCTGGTATCGAGGAATGGATAGCTGTCTGCTGATTTTTGTGGCCGACAATCAGTCGCCAATAAGCAGGATAAGACGAGAACGGTGACAGTGTGTTTAATATATAGGCGACTCACAGGTTTACTGGCTTGTTCGTGCAAACTGTTCAGACCGTTGTCAGCAAACTTCCAAAAATCGCCACTGTTGAATTTTAAACACCGATTGCGACAACGATATTATTTATAAAAATTACACCTCATAATGCTTGTTAAGCGCAATGTTTTTTTAAGATTTGTTGTGGAGCCTGTCATGAACTAAAGAGAAAATCCGATTTCTAACAGTCAAACTTTTAAATGAACCAGTTTTACTTGCATCACGGACAATCATCGGAGCTGGCTGGTTTCCCGCACATCAGTGAAATCGGAATTCGAAAAATAACAAGCATTCAACTCGACTCGCTCGTTACCACGGCAACTGCCAGTATCCGGATATACTATATACTCGATGGCAAGTTTGAATGGAATATTAACGATCGTTGCTATGTACTTTACCCGGGTGATCTTGCCATTATACTTCCCGGTCAGAAGTTCGGAGGAACAAAAGGTTTTATGGATATAGGCACGGTGTGCTGGCTCTCGCTGGAGGTTAATCAAACGGATCAGCATAAAAAAATGATTGTTGGCAACTGGAGCGGCTTATCCAAATCAGAGCGACTAACCATCAGTAAAATTTTGCAACTCAATAACACCTCCGTTCTGGTGAGAGTGAAGGATGCACATACGATCCTTCAAACGATCAAAGATGAACTATCCCAGCAAGAAGTCGCTTATGCAACGCGCGTGAATCATCTTATTGATGAACTCCTGATATTGATTGTGAGACAGTCAACCTATCAGATGAATTTAAGAAGAGACTTCCCGCAAACATTCACAAAGCTAGAGCAGACTTTACGCGAAGACCTGGCGCGCCAATGGACAGTAGAAGAGATGGCTGCACTGATCGGCTTGGGCACAACAGCGTTCTCTGAGAAAGTAAAGAACTATACCGGCTTTTCTCCTTTGAACTACCTGATCAACATCCGTATTTCAGAAGCGATAAAATTACTAAGGAGACAGGAGATGAGTATAACAACCATTGCGCTGGAGACAGGTTTTTACTCATCACAACATTTTTCAACAACGTTTAAAAAGCTTACCGGCTATACACCTATAGAATTCAGAAAGAAGACATGACAACTATAAATCGATCGAACATGGAATGCATAATTACGATAGAGCTGGGTACAAATGCCGTGCGGGTATTCGCATTTGATCTTGCCGGAAATGTAGTAGCATCATCGAAGGGATCCTATCCAACGTTTCACAGTCAACCTGATTATAGTGAACAGGACCCCGAGCAGATTTTCATTACCATGCTATATGTATTGAAGAACCTGATCACGGAAAAATTGCATCCAAAGAAATATGATATCCGTTCGATCTGCTTTTTAGCTTCGATGCACAGTCTGCTCGCCATTGACAAACACGGTGTTCCGCTTGGAAACATGATTACGTGGGCTGACAATCGCGGTAAGAAAGAGGCGAACGATCTGAAGAACTCCGATTTCGGCAAGATGATTTACAACGCAACCGGCACACCCATTCATCCGATGTCGCCCTTGGTAAAGATTGCCTGGTTGAAAAATCATGATCCGGAACGATTCAACAAAGCGTATAAATTCCTGTCGATGAAGAGCTATATATTGCAACAGCTCACTGGTGAGTATGTGATTGACTATAGCCTTGCTTCAGCAACCGGATTATTAAATATTCATTCTATAGCGTGGGAGTCGCAGTCGCTTGATTTCGCTGGTATCACATCCGATCGTTTGCCGCAGCTTATGTCTGTGTTCAGTTCGCCTGGTAAACTTCGAAAGGAATTTCAAACGTCTTTAGGACTGTCGCCCGATACACGTATCATGATCGGCTCGAGCGATGGTTGTATGGCAACGCTCGGTGCCGGTGTATGGCGTGAAGACAAGGCTACTGTAACGATCGAAGACAGCGGTGCGGTGCGCATTGTTGGCAAGGAAGTTTTGAAAGATGATAAGCAACGTTTCTTTAATTATCTCATTACAAACAACTGCTATGTTTCCGGCGGACCGACCAATAACGGTGGCGTTGTGTTCGAGTGGTTTGCCAAACAATTTGGAGACTTCAGTGTGCCCTTCGATACAGAACAAATCGTGGATGGCCTGATACGCGATGCCTCCAATGTAAGTGCGGGTTCCAACGGTCTCCTATATTTACCCTATCTTTTGGGTGAACGTGCACCACTGTGGAACGCCAATGCACGTGGCTCATACTTCGGTATAAATATCAAGCACGAACGATCACATTTCATTCGCGCAACGATCGAAGGTATACTATATGAAATATATAGCATTGGTAAAATATTGCAGGAGCATCGTGAAATCAACAGCCTCTCCGTTAACGGCAGCTTTGCAACCATTCCGTTTTGTACGCAGTTGATGGCTGATATATTTAACAAGCCGGTACACACGGTGGCCAATTTCAGCAGTGCTGCGAGAGGAGCGTTTCTGTTGAACGCCATTGATATGGGAATCTATCCGACCCTGGAAGCTGCAGCCGACAGCACACCGTTCCAGGAGACGATCCATCCGAGACAACAGGATCACCAGGTGTATGCACGTTATTTTAAAATCTTTGAAAAGCTTAGTGTCAAGTTGGAGGAAGAATTTGAAGAGATCGCCAATCTGCAACAAGGTGTTGAGTGAATGCCAGTTGCATTACAAGACGCCTCGTCTAGTATATAAATCGTCTCACAGGCCGCAAATGAGTCGGTGAAAATATCAACACACGGAGCCTGGGAAGCAGATATACTTGGTGGCAGCATTCTTATGTCTGTATCTGGTGGCGAGAGTTACGATAACAAGCTATATATAGTCATTTTGTTTTAATACGTATTACCGTTAGCGACATCGCTGGTGCATTGTAACTAAATGATTTGCTAGCCTGGAAGTCGGACGTTGTAGGAACTATAACTTCCGGTTTCTCTAATGTGTTTTCTGCTTCAGGATCTCCGGCAAGCGTTGTTAACTGTGCCTTAGAGATAATTCGCCTGAAGCCTTTCAGGTTTACGTTCATAGCGCGTGATTCTTTTCCTGCATTCACCAGTTTTAAAATGACATCACCTGTTTCATTGTCCTGCACGCACGATGCTGCGGCTGTAGTGTCGTTCGAATCGAGATTGACGATTTTATCGAAGTATACATTTCCCTGATTTAGCGAAAATATTTTCTGTACATGATAGTTAGGAGTGAGGCAAACATTGTTGTTATCAAAAAATATCATGTCCGTTTTCCATTGTGTGTGATTACGCTTGGCAAGCAAGGGAGCATAAGATGCCATTCGCACAATGTCACCGTTACGCTCAAGACCAGTCATATAGGCAGCTTCTGCTATCGCATTTTTTAGTTTGTTTCCCCACGATGCGTATTCACCCAGATATATCTCTGCATGCGTCCTGTCGTACTTGTCATACCGATCTAAGTTTGACATAAACCATGAAGGTTCTTTGTAATAGTGCTCGTCCACAACCGGTACGTTCAACGCATTGGCAAACCTCCAGCCTTTCTCAAAGTCTTCTCCATCCGGAAACGGTCCTGACGTTCCTATCACCGTAATTTCAGGATGCTTTTCTTTTACCGCTGTATAGATGATTTTAAAACGCTCTTCAAAGTCAGGCGTGATCTTGTCCTCATTACCGATACCTATATATTGTAAATTGAACGGAGCAGGATGGCCGGCTGCAGCTCTCTTCGCCCCCCAAGGGGAAGTAGCCGCACCGTTGGCCCATTCAATAAGATCAAGTACTTCCTGGATATATTCCTGCATTTCTTCCTTTGGCAATGCTTTCTGTCCGGTTCCACCGATGCGCCAGGTTCCCCCGGAGTTTTGACAACTTACTGCCGCAGGTAATACCGGTAACGGCTTTGCACCTATATCTTCACAAAACTGAAAGTATTCAAAATAGCCGAGTCCTAAGGATTGATGATAGCCCCAGATATTCTTTTGCTCAATTCTCTGTTCTATGGGACCAATGGTATTTTTCCATCGGTACATGTTTCCAAGACCATCACCATGAACAAGACATCCTCCCGGAAACCGTATGAACCTAGGCTTCATGTCAGCAAGCAATTGTGCGAGATCTGCTCTCAATCCATTGGGACGATTTTTAAATGTTTTCGCGGGAAAAAGTGAGACAACATCCAACGCTAGTTTACCCCTGGTGGTAGCAAGAATTACAAGCGATGCACTATCTGTACTTTCGGTTGGCTTCAACGTTGCACTATATCTTTTCCAATCTTTGGATGATGTTGAAAGTTTACTTTCTGCCAGTACTTTTCCTTTTGGAGTTTGCAAGCTGACGGCTAGCGAGATTGGATCCGCTGACAGCTGGCGTACAAACATAGATATACTATAGGATTCACCGGCCTTGACAACGATTCCGTCAAATCCTGAATTCTTTATACCAACACCGGCATCACCTACGTGCTCTGCAGTCAACACCATATAGTGCGGATTATTAGGATGTATAGGCGAATTGGTTTCGACTGTAATAGAACCGTAAGAATAGCCAGGCGTGATGTACTCCCAGAATGAAAAAGGATTCCAATCTCTTCGATCCGTTGGACTATATTCGAATGATCTGTTCTGAACAAGCTCCGCGTATAGTCCGCCATCCGCTGAGTAATTTATATCTTCAAAGAAAAGACCAAATAAATCGGGGCTGATCTTTTTTCCTTTCGTGAGTGTGCGCTCAGTAGATTGTGCAAATGCTATTGAGGTAATAACAACAAGACACAAACATAAACCTGCGAATTTTACGAATCGACAGTATATTTTTATATAAGATATAGTCATAGCAATTGAATCAAGTAATGTGATGTTAATTATTCTTTCCGAAGCAATCGAACATAGTAAACTGCTCCGGCTGTATTTTGTGGCAGCGCCTGGAATTTGACCCGCACATTCTTTTTACCTTTGGTCATGGCGTCAGGAATCGGATATTCTGTATCGATGAAGTTGGACTGATTCCATCGACCCGTGTTATCTTCGGTAATCAACTTTTGGTCATCGATATATATATCAAATTTTCTGCTTCCCCACTCGGAGCCCCAGTATCTCACCAGTAGGCTCAATCCGGTTTCTCCTGCGGTAGCCAGGTTGTAACTAAAATAACCTCCGCCTTTTGCATCTCTCCAAAATTCATTCAAATGATTTCCGGTAGTTGAGTTTTCTTTTTGCACGGCATGATCAACTTCCGGTTGTTGTTCACCCGGAGCGACAAAGTCAAGCGTGCGTTTTTGCAGAGCCAGTTTTTTCTTTTCAACTAACGCGATGGAATCGAGATAGGACTGATACTGTTTTGTACTCAGGGCCATCCAGTATATCATATACCGCGCGTCATGTATTTTGTAGAATGGCTCCAGCACAAGGTTGGAAGAATTGATCATCTTCACCGGGGGAAACGTAAATGTGAGGGGTTTATCTTTTACAGGAACTAACTGTGTAATTTTGGTTTGATCATCTTCTACGAGAATAGGTGCCTTATCCAGCGGAAGACGTTCACCATTGGCTATATGTCCCCAACGGCTATCATCGGCCACTATGCCTTTTAAGTTTTCCGTTCCGGTTTTGGCGCCCAGTAAAATTGGTCCGTGAAGAATAGCAACATAGGCAGGAAGATGAGGAAGGTGTTCAATGGTATTCTGCATAGGCAATGATACATTCACTATATCACCTTTCTTCCATTGACGATCTATCGCTATATAGGATGAAGGATGTGCTGAATGTTGAATGTTCTTACCATTGACTGTAACATTCAGATCTCCTTCTTTTACCCAGGCAGGGTAACGCACCATCAACGTAAAACGAGAGACACCCTCCGTTACCCGCAGCGTAGTTTGTTCTTTATCTGGAAACGATGTCTCCTGAACGATCTTTATTTTTTTATCACGCCAGTTGAGCTGCGATGCAACGAAAAGATTTACGAACAGAGAATCGTTGCTGTGAGTATATATAAACTGGTTGTACTTACTGTGATTTTCCATACCACTGCCAACACAACACCACATGGCCTGGTTGGGCGATGAATATACTCTGTAATGTTGTGGCCTTGCAGGTGTGAAGTATACATAACCGCCATGCTGCGGATGTTGTGTTGAAAGGATATGGTTGAATAAGGCTCGCTCATAAAAGTCAACATAGCTGGCGGTTGGATTTGTTCTGAATAAATGTTCCGTCAATTTCAACATGTTGTACGTGTTGCAAGTCTCAGGACCCTCCACATCATTTACAAAGTCACTCGATGCAGCGACCGAAGGAAAGAATTCTCTTCTGCTGTTTCCGCCAAAGGCAAGACTGCGATTAGAGGTAACGGTTTCCCAAAAGAAGTTGCCTGCCTTTGCATAGTTGTTATCGTTCGCTACTTCTGCTATACGCTGAAACCCGACAGCTTTAGGCACTTGTGTGTTTGCATGTTTGTTATCAAGATTATCTTTTGAAGTGCTCATGGCATGGAGCAACATGTTGTGCGAAAACCTTTTTGCAGCTGTTATATACTTTTCATCCTGAGTGATCTGATAAGCATCGGCATAAATTTCGTTCATACCGCCATGCTCTACATCTAACATGGCCTGCATCTGCTCATCGTTCAGGTTATCGGTTATATAAATGCCCCAATCACAAAACTTTAGAAATATATCTTTAGATTTTTCGTTGTCGCCATACATCCACGCGTCCCGGAGGCCGGCATACATCTTATGCACATTGTACCACGGCACCCATGCATTACGATATTCGCGAAAATCTCCGTTCTTAAATGTAGACCAGATGGCTTTACTTTTTGGAACACCGCCCACGTAGCCTTTGCCCCAGTCTGTATTATTCTTGTCATTAGCTTGCTGACATGCGGCAAGTTCAGCAACGATATAGTCCATTCTCTTTTTACACTCGGTGTTGCCAGTGGATGCATAGGTCATGGCCAATGCAGATAAGTAATGGCCGCCTACATGACCGTCCAGTCCATCCCAATTACTATAGCTTTCAGCTTTTTGTGGAAGACCTGCTTCTTTACGGAACGGGGCTAATAAACGATCAACATCATATTGCAGAAGTGTTTTTGTATTGAGGTCCTGCGCCTTTTTAAGAGGGCCATCCAGCAGCAAGACGTCATCTAACGGGAATGTGTTTTCATATAGCTTTGATTGCGCGTGAGCATGCCTGGAGGCGAGGCAGAGCAAAAAAAGTCCGAGCAGTAAAGAGAGGTGATATATAGTCGTGATGCTTTTGTTCCGATTCATTTCATAGGAATTTTCAGGTCTACTGGTAAGAGTTGTATTCAAAATACATTAGTGTGTTTTGTACACTTAAAATAAAGGTAATGCATTAAATGTGGTTAGTCAATTGTAATTGTATATAATACATTTATTTTTACACAACCGATTGAAATAGCTGGGAAAACGAATGAGTAGAGAGATTCTTCTCATTGAGGTTTTTATGAATGGCTTCGGGGCGGATAACTGGAGCCGTGCATTTATTCACTGAAACTTTCTTTGCCCCGCGACCAATTTGTTAAACACGCATGAATATACTATGGCAGAATATCAGGCTCACGTGTTGTAGTAAAAGCTGCAACATTAAGGCTTTGGGGTATCGCGTGTTGCTTGCGATTTTGTTTTTTATATGCTGTTCGCTACGCAGCTATACTCAGCCTGTTGTCTTTACTCCCGTTGCGCCTGAGGCAATTTCAAATTCATTCGTACGCTGCTTCTTCAAAGACAGCCGGGGATTCATGTGGTTCGGTCTGGCGGATGGGTTGATACGGTATGACGGAACAAATGCATATCGGTACGAGCACAACCCGCTCGACAAAGTCAGCCTTTGCCATAATAGTATCAATGTCATCGTGGAGGATGACGAGCGAAGACTCTGGATCGGTACAGCCTTTGGACTTTGTATATACGATCCTGAAAAAGATCATTTTATCAATGTCGATTCTTTGCCATCGAATAAGAATCATCTTAACAATAGTTTCATTACGGCATTGTCGTTTGATTTGAAGCGAAGACTTTGGATCGGTACGCACGGTGGAGGAGTAAATATATATGATCCCGAAGCGCACATGTTCACATATCTCCATGACCTTGCCGTTGGCAAGGCTTCATCACCCAGAAACTATATTAATAGCATGCTACGGATCGATGATCAAATGTTGTGTGCTACCAAAGGTGGACTTAAGCTTTTCAATACAACAAAAACTATATCGATGCCTTTAACTTTTGCCGGTAAAGGTTTGCCGACACGACAGCTTACTCAGCTCGTTCCGGATAAAGCCGGTAACATATGGGTTGCCAGTGTAAATGGCGAAATTTTTAAGCTTGTTCCGGCAAATGGGTACTATACCGTTAACCAGATTTTCTCAGGCACCCAGCAGTTTGGTGCCAGTTGGAACAACATCGTGGCCTTAAACATTGATCGAAAAGGTAATCTATGGATCAGTGGTGAGCATGCTGGTTTGAATTACCTGAACACAACTTCCGGAGCGTTAACACAATATCTTGCTGAAGAAGGTAATCCTGCAGTATTGCCAACGAACTCAATTCGGTCTGTTTACATCGATGACACAGGACTAACGTGGATCGGAACGTTTGATCGAGGCGCTTACTTAATAGATAGTCAGGCTGGGAAGTTCAACCATGCAATATACGGTGCTTATAAGGCAACCGACCTGGCAGGAAAACGCGTAAGATGTTTTGCAGAAGATCACCAGGGTAACGTATGGCTGGGAATTGAAGGC
>DJFR01000149.1:11976-53768 GCA_002432545.1 Flammeovirgaceae bacterium UBA5867
ACCAGTTACTCCCTGCAATCCGGTGGCTTCGGAGACAACAAGGCGTCCTGTTTGTACGAGGATAAGAGCGGTATAATTTGGGCCGGCTCAGCAGGAAGCGGACTTTTCTATTTCGATGCGATCGGGAAGCGCTTCGTTGTGTTGAGCGAACAAATGAAACCGAATTATATTACTCATACATCCTATGTAAGCAGTGTTGTAGAAGATGCGGATGGAATTTTATGGATCGGTACCATGTACGGCTTATATGCGCTGACAAAGGAACATGACCATGCCTATATATACCAATGGTTTATTCAAACAGATGAATCTGGTAGCCTTAGCAGCAGTGCCATACAGAGCTTGTATGAAGACCATCAGAAGAATTTATGGGTTGGCACCACCGACAACGGGCTGAATGTTAAAGTATCCGGTGAGAATACGTTTAAGCATTATGGAAAAACGGATGGTCTTTCCAGCAATACCATTCGGGCTATATTGGCAGATGCCTCCGGTAATCTATGGGTGAGCGCCAACGCAGGGCTCTCCAGGTATGATCAGCACACCAGGCGATTTATTAACTACTCCCGAAAGGATGGATTATCTTCGAACGACTTCTATCCCAGCGCTTGTCTTCGCAGCAGTACCGGGCAACTGTTCTTTGGCAACAACAATGGATTCAATGCTTTTTATCCGGATAGCATACGAAATACCAGCGGTAAACCGAAGGTATATTTAGCGGATATTAAAATCAACAATCAGGCTGTTGCCATCGGAGTACCAGGTTCGCCAATGGCGAAACATATCAGCCTGACTTCGAATATAGAGTTGTCTTACGAACAGCGATCACTCATCATCGATTTTGTAGCCATACAATTCGGGCCTTCGGTGCGACAGAACTACGCCTATAAGCTGGAAGGTTTTGACAAGGATTGGCACTATACGGGTACCGATCATGTGGCAACCTACACAAACCTGGATCCGGGCCATTATACGTTTCTTGCAAAAGCATCTCAAAGTGATGGCACATGGAACGAAGTGCCTACACAACTGGAAATCACCATTCGCCAGGCACCGTGGAAGACCGCGTGGGCTATAGGCCTCTATATGATGATCGTTGCTGCCTTGATCTTTTTTGCAGTTAAAATCCGGATAGACCGTGTGAGCATGAAGAATCAATTGGCGCTTGAGAGACTGGCCCGCGAACAGGAGCACGAACTAAGCGAATCCAAGACACAATTTTTTACCAACATCTCCCATGAATTCAGAACTCCGCTGAGCCTTATCCTGATGCCGCTTGAAAATCTGATCAGCAGTGAGCAGGTCTCCGCGTCTGTAAAGGAGCGCGTTAATGCGGCCTATAAGAATGCCAACAAGATGATGTCATTGGTTAATGAGCTGATGGACTTCAATAAAATCGAAAGTGGAAGTTTAAAACTCAATCCCCGGCATGGCGAACTCGTAGAGTTTATCGCCAGCGTTGCATCAATGTTCAATGATATTGCTGACAAAAAAAATATCACGTTTTCAGTTCACACGCAGCTCACGTCACTGAAGGGTTGGTTCGACCGAGACAAGCTTGAACGGATGCTGGTGAATGTTCTTTCCAACGCATTCAAGTTCACGGCCGATGGCGGGCAGATCACGGTAATAATCAATTCGAAATTCACTTCTGCTATGCAGACTATACCTGCGGCCAGATGTCTGGAGCTCATGGTTGTGGATAACGGAATCGGAATGTCTCCCGAAGAGCTGCCGCGTATCTTCGATAAATTCTATCAGGCTAAGTCCGCCTCTAAAGTTACCAACCCGGGAACAGGTATCGGACTTTCATTGACAAAAGCACTTGTTGAATTGCATCGCGGAACCATCACGGCCGAAAGCTCGCCCGACAAAGAGACAAAGTTTATTATTACGCTGCCCATCGACTCCACCGTCTACGATGTCGCGGCTTCTGAAGAAATGCCGGAAGATGTTGTTTACTCATCCGAAGAGTCGCTTACCAAAAGCCAGCATCTTGCAGCCGTTGATGCGGGTAGAAAAGATCAGTATGAAGTACTGGTGGTAGAGGACAATGAGGAACTGCGGGAATATATAGCAACCGAGCTTAGTCAGGAATTCAAAGTATGGCAGGCACGAAACGGGCAGGAGGGAGCCGACATAGCTCTTGAAAAAACTCCTGACCTGATTGTTAGCGATATTCTGATGTCGCAGAAAACCGGAATAGAGCTCTGCAAGGAGATGAAAAGCAATATCAAAACCAGCCATATTCCGTTCATTCTGCTCACGGCAAGGGCTACCGTTGAAGACCAGATTACGGGAATAGAGTCCGGTGCGGATGTATATATCACCAAACCGTTTAGCGTACGCTTTCTGTTGACACATGTTCGTAACTTGATTGACTCGCGACAGAAACTCTATTCACATTTTAGCCAGGACGTATACCTGATGCCATCGAAAGTTACAGGCAATGAAATTGACCAGGCGTTTTTGCAGCGAGCTGTCGACTATATAGTTGAGCACATCCAGGATGCTCAGCTTGGCGTGGACTCTATCGCAGAACTCTTCAGTCTCAGTCGCGTACAGGTGTACCGAAAGATCAAAGCACTTACCGGTAAAACTGCCGTTGAATTCATAAGAACAGTCCGGCTCAAACAGGCGCTCAAATTGATGGAGACAAAACAATATACGCTGTCTGAAATTGCATACCTGACCGGGTTCAACTCAGCTTCCTATTTTACGCGCAGCTTCAAGGACGAATACGGTAAAGCTCCCTCTGAATACCTCGGCATGGCAAGTTGATATCGCTCCAGGCCACACGCGCTATCTCGAAAATTTCATCTTCTCAAGTTTATTTCTGTCTTGTTTTTAAACCGATTGCATTCTCTGTCGGGATTTTTAACGCTGTTTTTGCCTCAAAATCGCGGTTTTTCGGCTGACGATTTAAAATTAAAAGAGATTGTCCATTTCGTGAAAGATGTTTTCCCGCCTAATGCAAGAGATTGGTTCAACCGTTTGCGCTGATCTGGCCGGCCTCATTGTTCATCGCAAACGCAAAGCTTCTCCGAGTCGGAACCAGATGATGCTGGTGTCAACCCGGTGAGCCTTGCAGTTCAACAACTCAAACCCAATTCTATGAAAAGAGGAATTTTACAAATCATTTTTATGGGTGCATGCCCCCGGTATCGACCAATAGTCTGGCTGATATTATTAATGGGTGTCGCTGCCACCAGCGCGTATGCTCAAACTACCGTACGAGGTAGAATTGTCGATGAGACCGGTAACAGTCTGCCGGGCGTTAATGTCTTACTTAAAGGAACAACTACAGGCACAACCAGCGATGCCAACGGTGGATATAGTCTTGACGTGCCTGGCGAAGACGCTGTGCTGGTGTTCTCCTTCATCGGTTACACCGTAGTAGAGGAAACAACCGGAAACCGGAATGTTATTGATGTTACGCTCGAGCCAAACATCCAATCCCTTTCGGAAGTGGTCGTGGTTGGTTACGGAACGCAGCGGCAGGAGGCGGTCACCGGATCGGTCGTATCCATGAGTGGAAATACGCTTCGTGATATGCCATCTCCTAATATCTCGCAGGCGTTACAAGGACGCGCGGTGGGAGTGGACATTTCTCAGACTTCTACCAAACCCGGCACGGCCATGCAGATCCGCGTGCGCGGAACACGTTCTCTGCTTGCCAGCAACGATCCCTTAATTGTACTGGACGGTATTCCATTTGCCGGATCTATAAACGACATCGATCCGAACAGCATTAAAAGTATAGATATTCTCAAGGATGCTTCCGCCACGGCCATTTACGGATCGCGTGGTGCTAATGGCGTGCTGCTGATCACAACCAACCGCGGTGCAAAAGGACAGAAAGCACAGGTGTCGTATAATGGCTATCATGGTGTGAAGTCAGTATTTGCAAAGTATCCCATGATGAGTGGGCCAGAGTACGCTGCCTTACGCGCAGCAAGTGCCCAGAAGTTTAACAACACCCTGGATGAATCGAATGATGTTGATACGGACTGGCAGGATATGATCTATAAAAGCGCCATGGTGACCAGTCACGATCTGGGCGTCTCGGGTGGAACTGAAAAAGGTACCTACTACTTCGGAGCAGGATACTTTCGCGATGAAGCCGTAGTGCCCTTGCAAAACTTCACTCGCTATTCCATGCGCTTCTCTCTTGATCAGGAAATCAACAGGTATATCCGCATAGGCATTAACTCTAATTCCAATTATTCTATTACCAATGGCGACAACGTACCGGCTGTTGGTATGGCGCTGGGAAGATCTCCTATAGCCAATCCGTACAACGCTGATGGCACCATGAAGGAAATCATTCAGGAGTCTACAACTGGAGCGCAGTGGGTTCCTTCGCGCGAGCGATTTGAAAGTTTGGGAGATAAGTATATCGATCGGACCAGAGCCTATGGTACTTACAATACAGTATATACCGAGATCGGGATTCCGGGTGTGGAGGGATTAAAGTATCGCCTCAACCTGGGCCTGAACATGCGACAAAGCAATTATGGTAATTACACCGGCGAAGGCGTGTTTAGTGGCGTGCCTACTACACCGTCAACCGCAGCGATCAGTAGCACCCTGATGACCAATTGGGCAGTTGAAAACCTGCTGACTTATGATCGCAGCTTCGGTAAACATGAAGTGAACGCTGTGCTCCTGTACTCAGCACAACAGGAAACTTCCAACACGTCCCGCGTGACTGCACGCGATATTCCCGCAGACCAGTTTCAGTTTTACAACCTCGGACGAGCCGATGGCGTGATTACAGTTAACCCTGCGGACCAAAGCTATACCCAGTGGGGCTTGCTTTCCTATATGGGCCGCGTGATGTACTCGTATGACGAACGCTATATGCTTAGCGCAACGTTCCGGTCGGACGGTTCCTCACGACTTGCATCCGGACATAAGTGGCATACCTATCCAGCCATATCGGTAGGATGGAATATTTCGCGGGAGCAATTTATGACGGACATCAGCCAGATAAATCTCCTTAAACTCAGGGTTGGTTATGGACAGACTTCTAATCAATCTGTAAATCCGTACCAGACACTGGGGCTGTTAAGTACACGGCCCTATAATTTCGGTAATGATGTATACTCAACGGGCTTCACGGTTTCTCAATTACCGAATGCACAACTGGGCTGGGAGTATTCACAGACATTCAATTACGGATTAGACTTTAAAGCATTTGATAACCGCTTGTCTGGTACAATAGAATATTATGTGCAGGATACAAAGGACGTTCTGTTACCGGTGGGACTACCATCAACTTCGGGAGTAAGCAACATCACCGCCAACATGGGGCAGACCCAGAACAAAGGTATAGAGATTACCCTTAACGGTACAATCATCGACAACCTCAACGGCTGGAGCTGGGACCTTGGATTCAACCTGTATGCTAACCGTAATGAACTTGTATCACTTGCATCAGGTCAACTGCGTGATGAAGGCAACTGGTGGTTTGTAGGGCATCCTATAGATGTGATATATGACTATGAGAAAGTAGGTCTGTGGCAGGAAGGAGATCCGTATCTCAACATCCTTGAACCCGGCTCTGCCAGCAAGCCCGGTATGATCAAAGTGAAATATACCGGAGCATACAATGCCGATGGCACTCCAGTAAGAGCGATTAATGCTGAAGATAGACAAATCATGAATATACAACCCAAGTTCCAGGGAGGCTTCAATACGCGTGTTGCCTATAAGGGAATTGATTTAAGTATAGTGGGCACGTTTAAGAATGGCGGTTTACTTAACAGCACCTTGTATGGATCAGCAGGCTATCTCAATAATCTGAACTCTCGGGCAGGAAACAATGTGAGCGTAGATTACTGGACTCCTGAGAACACCGGAGCTAAATATCCTGCTCCTGGCGGTGTGGGTGGAGACAACCCGAAATATGGAAGCACGCTGGGATACTTCGATGCCTCGTATCTGAAAATTCGCACCATTACACTTGGCTATAACGTATCGAAATCACTGTTAGCAAAGGCTGGAATTTCTAATGTAAGAGTATATGTAGCCGTGCAGAATCCATTTGTGATGTTCTCGCCTTATCATGATGAGTCCGGTATGGATCCTGAAACCAATTCATTCGGGAATGAAAACGCAGCAGTTCCGTATTCTGCCAACCTGAGACGAATACTCACAGTAGGCACCAACACGCCTTCAACTCGTAATTACTTGCTTGGTCTCAATTTGACATTCTAAAAAAAATACAATGAAACGCATACCTATAGCATTTGTTAAAGGAGCAGTCTTGATGATGGCTCTTTTAGTAGGATGTACTGATATCTTGAACGAAAAGCCACGCGCTATTTATACACCGGAATATTTCAAAACTGAAAATGGTGTATATGGCGGTCTCACCGGAATGTATGCTCATCTGCGCTATATATTTGGCAACGCATACTTCTATAACTCAACCCTCACCGGTACAGATGAAGCAACGTGGGGTGCCAGTGGTGCGGGTAGCGGCTTTCAGATTTTTGACCTTTCTGGCGCAGCGCCTATTACGCCTTCCAATAGTGATGCAAGCAACTTGTGGTTTAATGCATTTCCCAACATCAACACAGCGAATGGTGTTATTGAAAATGCTTCGCAGGTCGGCATTTCAGAAGCATTGATTTCAGAAGCAAGGTTCTTCCGGGCGTTCGATTATTTCATGCTCGTGCAAACCTTCGGCGGGGTGCCGCTTGACCTGGGGGCCGGTGAATTGAAGTTTAACACTTCTGTTTCGCGCACATCTAAACGCAATACAGTTCCCGAGGTATATACCAAAGTTATATTTCCAGATCTGCGCGTGGCGATCGATAACTTGCCGGTGACAGGTCGTGTGAAAGGAGCTGTTACTAAAACTACGGCACGTCTATTCCTGGCCAAGGCTTACCTGACTTTTGGCTGGTGGTTGGAAAATCCCAATGACATTCCAACATTCCCTGAGGCGGAGCGTGTTGACCCTGATGGTCATAGTGCACAATGGTATTTCCAACAAGCATACGATGTTGCCACCGCAGCAATCAATGATCCTGGTCCTTATGGTTTAATGGACACTTACTATGATGTGAATCTCGGAGAAAACGATCGGAACAAGGAGATGCTGCTATATGCAGACCACACTGAAACAAGTGAACTATACAACGGATCAAGTCTGAGTTATGGAAGTGGTGGAGATGCAGACAATTTTGCTGTATGGATGTTGACGTGGGCCTATCCAAACATTACAAGTTCCAAGACAGATTGGAGTGCACCGCAGACTGTAAACCCGGTGCAACGTGAAGCCGCACAGGGTCTGGGACGTCCCTGGGTTCGGATGGCACCACCACATGGAATATTTAAAAATACATTTGCCGACAAGACAAACGATTCACGTTATGACGGAACGTTCGCTACAGTATATCGCGGCAATTGGCCGAAAGCTGGTGTTACCAACGCTTTCTTATACAACGCCAACAATATGCAGGTTACTCCGGGGGATCCCATCCTGACTTTTCTGGATGAAGATCCTGCCACAGCGGTTGACTACTCTAATTCAGTTTACAAAAGTAGTGTAGGTGCAGGAGTACTACCGGGCAGAGCGGATTATGTGGTAGCGCCCAGTGGCATAAGCAGGTTGGTATATCCAGGTCTTTGGAAGCTGGGTACGTATCGTACTGATAACGGTGCAGGATTGGGCCAACCGAATGCGGCTAGTACACGACCGTTTAACATTGCAAAGTTTTCGGAACTATATTTTATAGCTGCGGAGGCGGCAGTAAAAGGTGCTGCTACCACGGCCGGGCTAGGCGCACGTGACCTCATCAATGTGATACGGGCGCGTGCCGGGAAGTGGCGTTGGGACAACAACGGCAACGCGGAGAAGATTGAAGATAACAGCAGTGCCATGACCGCAGCAACGCCCGCTGTGATTGACATAGACTATATATTGGAAGAAAGAACTCGCGAGTATTTCGGCGAAGGTTACCGATGGTATGATCTGGTTCGTACGCAGAAGTGGGACCAGGTTGCTGCGACCTATACCATTAGTGGACCGGGTGTCGGTGATCATACACCAGTGACGGTTACCAGAACCATTGAGAAGTTTCATTATCTGCGCCCCGTACCACAAGGGCAACTGGACAACATGAACATGACTACCGATGAAAAGAATGCGTATCAAAATCCGGGTTATCGCACCACCGATTAAACCGAACGCAAAAAAACCTACACTTTGAGATTTGGGTAAAGTGAGGCAGGGTCGCTCGGTATACCGAGTGACCCTATATTTTCGTTCAGACACGCCATGAACATGACTTATCAACTATGACAAAATATATAACGATACTCTTTACTTTTCTTTGTGTTCAACTGGTGCATAGCCAAAATCTCCAGAGTACTTCGACTGATCGGAAAGGTGCGTCAAAGTCCACCATTATAACCAACCCGGTATTGGCTGGTTTTTATCCTGATCCAAGTGTATTGAATGTTGGCTCTGATTACTATCTCATCAACTCCACGTTCGCTTACTTTCCGGGTATTCCGATTTTTCATAGCAAAGACTTAAAGAACTGGAAACAAATAGGTAACGTCATCAGTCGTCCATCACAAATGAATTTTATGGGTCATCGCATGACCCGCGGATTGTTTGCTCCGGCTATTGACTATCATAATGGTATATATTATGTCACCTGCACACTGATTGACCGCGGAGGAAATTTTGTGGTCACAGCAAAAAATCCAGCAGGCCCCTGGAGCGATCCGGTATGGCTGCCGGAAGTGAAAGGTATAGATCCTTCGCTATATTTTGATGACGGAAAAGCCTATATAGTTTACAACAGCGATGCTCCCGACAATAAACCGCTATATCCCGGTCATCGTACGATCCGAATGTATGAATTTGATCATACCAGTTTGAAGGTGATTGGTGCAGAACGAATTCTTGTGAACGGGGGAGTGGACTTAAGTAAAAAGCCGGTATGGATTGAAGGCCCGCATTTTATAAAAAGAAATGGATGGTATTATCTGTATGCAGCGGAGGGAGGCACTTCAGTGAACCACTCCCAGGTGGTCTTCCGATCACGTTCGATGCAAGGACCGTTTGTTCCCTATGAACATAATCCGATCCTCACGCAACGTGATCTGCCGCCTGATCGGAAACACCCCGTTACCTCTGCCGGACATGCGCAGTTTGTAGAAGGACCCGATGGTAATACCTACGCTATATTTCTCGCGGTGCGACCGTATGCCGGTGATTTTTACAATACGGGAAGAGAGACATTTATAGCACCAGTAAGGTGGGGAGATGACTGGCCAGTAGTAGATCTGCAGAGCAAAGAAGTCCGATACTATTACGAGATGCCTTATGCCGAAGTAAAGCAAAAAGATACACGGCCGCAGAGTGGAAATTTTGAGTACGAGATGCTTTTCAACAAGCAGCTTGATCCTTCGATGTTGTTTCTCAGAACCTGCGACAGCAGTCGGTTTCGCTTAGACACCAATAGAGGGCTTGTACTAAAACTTGCGCCTGAAACTTGTATGGAATCCGGTCACGCATCCTTTATAGGAAAACGTCAGCAGCACCTGTATTGCCGAACTGAAACTGAAGTTACCTTCTCGGCAAAGGCCGACAACGAAAAAGCGGGACTAATAATTTTCCAGGATGAAAAGCATTTCTATTATCTGTGCAAATCGACAGAGCATGGAAAGCCTTTCGTTCAACTCTATAAAAGTAATCCCGAAGAGGAACGTATGGACTTACTTACGCAAGTGCCATTAGAGAATGGTGTTAGTCCCGTTAAACTTCGCATCGATGCGCGTGGCAATTCTTACGACTTTTACTTCGCATCAAAGTCGCGCGAGTGGACATTGGTGAAAGATAACCTTGATGCTACATTTCTAAGTACACGAGTTGCAGGTGGATTCATCGGATGTGTATTTGCGATGTATGCCACATCATCTGGAAAGCCAACGACAAATGAAGCTATTTTTAAGAGCCTGTACTATCGTGGCAATGATCCCATGTATAAATAGGGTATATATACTATGAAATAGTTTAATGGCTAATCAATTCATGCATCAGTTATAAACATGCAAGTGTATATATGAAAACCTGTTCAAAAATATTTAGAATCAGTCTGGTAATCACTGTCAATATTATTCTGCGTCTTGGCTTCATTACAACGTCATCAGCTCAAGACACAGTTGCCCGTAACCCGATCATTTTTGCCGATGTTCCGGATATGTCTATCGTGCGTGTAGCAGATACATACTATATGAGCAGTACAACGATGCACATGATGCCAGGCGTGCCAATCATGAAATCCAACGATCTGGTGAACTGGCGTCTGGTGAGCTATGCGTATGACACACTTGCCAACATCGATGAACTGAACCTGGCCAACGGCAAAAGCGCTTATGGACACGGTTCGTGGGCCAGCAGCATACGGTACCACAGGGGAGTATATTATGTAAGTACATTTGCTCAGACTACCGGCAAAACCTATATATACAGTACTAACGATATTGAGGCAGGAAAGTGGAAGGTAGTTTCTTTTTCTCCGGCTTATCACGACCACTCGCTGTTCTTTGATGATGATGGGAAAGCCTATATGCTCTATGGTTCGGGAATAATAAAGCTTGTGGAACTTAACGCAGATGCATCCGGAAAAAAGCCTGGTGCTTCTGAAATCGTAATCATCAACAATGCAAGTACACCGGCAGGAAATAATATAGGTTTGCCTGCCGAGGGATCGCAATTGTTTAAAGTGAATGGCAAATACTACCTGTTTAATATAGCCTGGCCCAGGCAGGGTATGCGGACTGTTATTGTACACCGTGCTGATAAAATAACCGGACCGTATGAAGGTCGCGTGGTGCTACAGGATAAGGGCGTAGCACAAGGTGGATTAATCGATTCTCCTGATGGAAGTTGGTATGCATACCTGTTCCGTGACTACGGCTCAGTGGGCAGAATTCCTTACCTCGTTCCGGTGTCGTGGAGCGAAGGTTGGCCTGTGCTGGGTGACGATGGAAAGGTCCCGGATATACTTGCGCTGCCTCCCGGTCAGGGGTATATGCCCGATATAGTTGCCTCCGATGAATTTTCTCGAAAGAAGGGAGATCGTATGCTGCCTTTGGTGTGGCAATGGAATCACAATCCGGATAATAAACACTGGTCGTTGTCAGCACGCCCCGGGTATCTGCGACTTACGACAGCCCGTACAGATACTAGCTTTTTACTTGCGCGAAATACACTTACACAACGAACCTTTGGACCGCAATGTATAGCTGAAACATGTATTGATGTGACGCGCCTGAAAGAAGGTGATTTTGCCGGGTTAGCATTATTACAAAGTAAATATGGACAAGTTGGTGTGAAGAAGGATGCCAACGGAGCGACGCATATTGTAATGGTAACAGCTGAATCCGGCAGGCCAGCTGAAATTGCATCAGTGCCTTTCGGTAAAAAGACTATATATCTAAAGGCACAATGTGATTTTACGGAACGAAAGGATATAGCGAATTTTTTCTATAGCACCGATGGGCTTACGTGGACACCGATAGGCTCTACACTGCGAATGGCCTATACTATACCGCATTTTATGGGCTATAGATTTGCATTGTTTAACTATGCCTCAAAACGTACCGGTGGCTTCGTTGACTTTGACTTCTTCCGCATCAACACTCCAAAGTGATATTGGATAAGTTTTCGTTTCGTACACGAAGGCTTCTGTTTGATTTTTAGCAAAACTTTTTTGAATGCCCAGCTGGGTATATATAGTGACAAGTAATGTAGAGAAAGATGCAGGCAAAAAATGAGGTAACAATCTACGACATTGCAGCGGTCTTAGGTATATCGTCTTCTACGGTAAGTCGCGCATTGAGCGGAGTTCCCCTTGTGCATAAAGAGACACGCAAAAGAATTCTGGCAACTGCCAGACAAATGGGATACAGGCAAAACGTATTTGCCAGCAAATTGAGAAGCCAGCATACGGGAATATTGGGTGCAGTGGTACACCGGCTAGACACGGCCATAGCTTCCTGCTTTATTTCAGCTGCGGAGTGCGTGGCACGCAGAAATGGGTATAGTCTTATTGTAACACAAACACGGGAAGATGAAGAAACATATAGCTCCGCGATCGAACATTTAAGCCATCACAGAGTAGACGGAATGCTGATCTGTAATACGGAGAACAAAACCTTCGACCTTCCTATACTGCATCATGGAAGCCCTACTGTGATTATTGAAATGGTAACATTACCAAATGGTGCAAATGAAACCGTAGCTATGGCATATAAATTCTCCAAGTATCTTATAGGCAAAGGCTGTCGAAATATAGTCTTGGCATCGGATCTTACTAATGCAATTGATATCGAGGAGGTCTCCCTCGGATGTCAAACTGCGATTGCTGAAAATGAAAACCATGACTGCCGCTTGACGATGCAATCAAAAAATGAATTATTGGCAGATGTAACCGTAGCACCGGGGAACCCTGATGGTATTATATATATAGGCGCGGTACTTGCCATGTTATCTATACCTCATGATAAACTAAACCGGCCTGTATATCGTATAGGTATATCCAGGGATGTGCCGGATATTTGTCCGGATAAATATGCCTCTCTTGGTGATTTCGCTGCTGAAATTTTACTTTCTTTAATGAAGAATAAAACAATCAGTTCGGCAGAATAGGGGTTTAGGTTTAGTAAGAGATACAGTATATATCTTGGTGAAACGACACTTATCTCGTAAAATGGGTATACGCGAAATAAGTAAAGGTAGTGTGTTAAACGTCTTGCTTACAAGAACTGTTTAAAAATATGCTTCCATTTTTTTTGCGATCAGTAAATTCCCTTGCCTGAGAAAACTTCCGCTAGTCTCTTGTGATTTCTCGCGCTATTTTGGTTTATCTGTGATTGTATTGGTAAATAGCTTCTAATCATCTCCGTAAAAATACGGTCATTCATTTCTGTGTTTTTTTATACGTCCGTCAGTATTAAGCCTGAGTAACCTTGTACACAGGGTTTGTTTTTTTTGTAATCTCAGGTGCAGACCGCAAGTATCTCTGCGCGAGAGCACGCGGACTAGCAATCATCTTCGACAAAGAGCATGCAACATAGATATATATTGATGGTGTATAAGACGCAACATTATGTTCCAGGAATTATTATCGTAATACTGTGGATGTTCGGTTCACCGTTGATTGTTAATGGCCAGCGACCGTTTATCCGGCAGTATTTGGCAGCCGAATATAATGGTGGTGAAAATCACCAGATCACGCAGGATAAATATGGATTACTTTATGTTGCTAACAGTGATGGTTTATTAACGTTTGATGGTTCCGGATGGGGTTTGATCACGCTTCCGAATCATCTGCCTGTGTTTGCGGTTGCAATTGATTCACAGAATCACATATATGTATCGGGCAGGGGCGAATTGGGATATTTTGAACAACTCGATGGACGATATATATACCATTCCCTGATGCGTTTGCTACCGGTGCAGTATCGGGATCAACTAAATATAGAACAGGTAGTGGTGGCAGGTGATGATATTGTTTTCAATGACTACAAACATCTGTTTATATACCGTGATGGACAGATAAAGGTAGTTGATATAGCAATGCCATCACCAGATGAATACCTCATCGGAATAAATGGAAATATCTATTTTGTGCGTAATGAGAAAATTTACATATATAAGGATGGTTACTTTATTATAGCTGACTTCCAGGCGGAGGGAGGCGTGGCTATTAAGTATATTGAAGAGTATACGCAAGGACAGTATATTATTCTTGACCGGCAGGACAATCTCTGGATTTTAGATCCTGCAAGAAAAGCGGGTGAAAAGATGAGACTGGTAACCGATCAGGTTTCTGCTTATTTACATGGAGCAGAAACATATCAACTGAAATATCTAAGCAATGGTTTAATTGCTATTCTCGCTGAAGGTAATCTTATTTTTCTTCGATCCAATGGAGAAAAAGCCGGTCATATAGAACCACAGGTCTTACAGTATATATACCTGACTTCTATTTTTGAAGACGACAGACATAATATATGGATTGCCGGAGGCAGAGAAATACTGCAGGTCATTAGCCATTCACCGTTATCATTTTACGATAACGACAACGGAATTCATCATGAAATTCTCTCGTTGTGTGAAGATGACAAGTACCTGTACGTAGGTACGGGCTGGGGGTTATATGTGAACGAGAAGGGAAGTTCGCAGTTTAAAGTCATACACGGAGCAGATGGAAATGTCTGGAATATATATCGCTATCAGGATGATATATACATGGTACATCAAACAGGCATCTGGAAATTGAAGGGTGAGCAGAAGGAGCATATTGTCGAGCAGGAAAATGTGTTGTCGATGTGCAGACTAAAAGGTAATAATGAGCATTTTATTTATGGCACCGTGGCTGACGGTATATGGCTATTAAAACGCAAAAATGGAGTTTGGTTAAAAAAACGGATTTCAGGATTTAGAATACAAACACAGCAAATACAGGAAGGTGCCGATGGATCAATCTGGATTAGCCATTCAAATCGTGGTATTTTCAAATTGTATCTGAATGAAGCTAAGGACTCCGTAGTCAGGAGCACGTTCTATGATAGCCGCCACGGACTGCCCTCTGATGTTAATAACAGGGTGTGGCACTTGGAAAGTCTTAACAAGATTGTCGTAACTACAGTAAATGGGATTTATATACTCAATGAGGAGAGGCAGCGCTTTGAGCCATACAAACCCATTAACACGGCATTAGGTACTGATATTTGTATATATACTGTAGCTGAAAATGCGGCAGGTGATATATACTTCTGGGGAGCAAAGAAACAGGTAAAGGAATTTGGTGGTTTGCTCAGGAAAATGAAGGATGGTAGTTATGCGTTGATAACAACGCCTTTTAACAAGATAGAGGTACCGATACACGATCTGCGGGTGGAAGTGGATGCCCCGGTATTGGTGTCTGAAGGTGGCCACGTGCTATTTGGCAATGACCTCAGGCTTGTCTTCTATGACCCTGAGCAAAAAACATTCTTCGATGATCCCCTGGATGCCGGGCTTAAGCATGTTTGGGCAGATGATGTATTAATCTATAGTGCTGCAAATAAGCAATCATTTTCCGAATTGCCGTACTCTTTAAATAATCTTCGCTTTGAGGCAAACTGCATGCTATACGAAGATTCCGAGAAGCTAAAATATCAATATAAGTTAGAAGGATTTGATGATCATTGGTCGGAGTGGGGAAGTTCCGGTGAAGCCGCATATACCAATCTGCCAGATGGTCATTATACTTTTTTAATGCGTGCAAAAGACCAATATGAACGCATAAGTGCTCCCGTTTCGTTTTCATTTACTATACGACCTCCGTGGTACAAAACGATGTGGGCAGTGATGGCGCTTCTAAGCTTTATAATATGGCTGGTATATTTCATTGTAAAGATATATACCTGGCGTGTAAAAGAACAGAAACGAGTGCTTCAGCAAAGAGTAAATGAACAGAATAAGGAACTATTGAAGCAAAATGAAGAGTTGTCTGCTATGAATGATCAGTTGGCCACTGTAAATGAGCATATTCATGAACAGAATAGAGAGATAAGTGATCAGGCGAAGGAGCTGGAGAAATTGAATGCGACCAAGGACAAACTCTTCTCAATTGTATCGCACGACTTGCGCGGCCCTGTGCGTCAGGTAGAAGATATACTTAACCTTATTACGCTGAACTACTTATCCGAGGAAGAATTTCGTGGCATAATCCCTGGTCTGCGAAGCAATGTCAGGCAGACATTGAATCTGACTGAAAATCTTTTGTTCTGGGCAAGAAACCAGATGGAAGGTATAAAGGTAGCACCGTCCGTGTTTGATGTAGGAGTTATCGTTGACGAAAATGTAAAACTTCTTCAGCCGCTGGCTACCGGTAAAAGCATCAGCATTATTAATACGGTTGACAAGGTACTGCCCGTATATGCAGACAGTGATATGATACGCCTGGTACTTCGTAACCTGATGAGCAATGCAGTTAAGTTTACACCGGTCGGAGGTATGATTACTATTGCATGCAAACGTTCAGAAAAATATACTGAGGTGTCGGTTGAAGATACAGGTATAGGATTGACGAATGACGAAATCGCAATGTTGTTAAATGAGGGGCATTTTTCTAAATATGGCACGTCAGGGGAAAAAGGAACCGGTATTGGGTTTGGCCTGTGTAGGGAGTTTGTTGGCAAGAATGGTGGAATAGTTGCAATTACGAGTGAACTGCATATAGGAAGTAAATTTCTCTTTACTATTCCCAACGATGTTTAAGTCTGTTTAAGCGCATCGGGAGGCACGTCATCAAGTGTCCTTCAAAAATTTCAATAGTTGTAAATGCCCATCGCCTGATTGACGAGAGAAATGGACACTTCTACAATTCAAGTACTATGTTAGATATATTCCGAGTGCCAAATGCTAATGCGTCCGTTAACCAAGTGTCTAACAAAAGGAGATATAGAGGGCATTTATGCTTCTACTTGTTAAACAAAATAGTCTAAGAAAGCCGCTGATGAAAGGGCTTTTTGTTTTTTATACATAACAGGTTGGTCATGACTTGCAGGTATGATTTTAAAAGTCTGCAGTAAAAACAAAATCAGTCATGAAAAACAATGCGTCAGAAATAAAGGATTTAACAGGGCAAGCCGCCATTGATAAATTTAAAGAGATTGTAAAGCACGAACAGACTTGCCTCTTCAGTACGAACCTCGGCAAGGTGCCGCAGACTACACGTCCCATGGGCGTGCAAAAAGTATGTGACCAGGGAAATTTCTGGTTTATGAGTGCCTCGGACAGCGATAAAAATCAGGAAATTAACGCTGACGCTCGCGTTCAGCTTTACATCTGCAATACAAAAAATTACGAATTCCTATCGGTTTATGGACATGCTACTATATCTCGCGACCACGAGAAGATTGATGAATTTTGGAGCGATATCCACAAGGCATGGTTTCCAGAAGGAAAAGACGATCCACGCATCACTATCATCAAGGTGACACCGGAAGAAGGATTTTACTGGGACACAAAAGACGGAAAGCTGGTATCGCTTTTAAAAATTGTAGCTTCTGCCGTGACAGGTAAAACACTTAAAGAAGGTGTTGAAGGAAATATTTCTGTCATCTGAAAATCTTCACTATAGCAAAACGTAAGCGAGGGGTTGGTGACAACTCCTCTTATTTTATAGTACCGGTATTACCGATTGTGCCCACATGAATAACTTGATTCAACTAATTGTGAGTGTTCGAACCTCTCAATTGACAGAACTATAAATCGTTGGCCATTAACGGAAATCGATAGTAAGAGATATACCAAAGAAATTATATATATAATCGTGAGAGCAAGGCCGCTAGACAAGCATTGACGATTCCAACTCCATCTTTTTATTAAGATTGATCAATGACGATGGGTCATTATTCTTGCATCTTTCTTGAGCTCTGTCTATTTCGGAAAAAAGAAGTGGTTTTCAATTCACAGGTCATTTCTTTACAATTGTTATCGTCCGGAGAGTAAACGACTTCTCAAATTTGTGCTGTACTTAAACAGTATTAAATGAGAACTGTAATCGTTTTTAATCATCCTTACGAAGGTAGTTACTGCAATGCCATCTTAAAAGCAGTAACGAAAGGACTTCAAAAAGCAAGTCATGAAGTTGATCTGATGCATCTTGATAATGACGGGTTCAATCCTGCAATGTCATTGTCTGACCTGAAAGCTTTTGTGGAACACAAACCTATAGATCCGCAGGTAATTGAATATAGCGAACGCTTAAAAAAAGCAGATCACGTCATCTTTATTTTTCCGATCTGGTGGGATATAATGCCTGCGTCAACAAAAGGATTTATTGACAGAGTGTTGTCTCCCGGAGTGGTATACGATCATCATCCCAGGGGATTTGGATTAGTTCCTCTTTTAAAAAATCTGAGAAGTATAACTGTCATTACCACTATGAACAAACCTAAAATAATATACTCCTTACTCATCGGAAATTTAATCAGGAAAGTAATGTTACGAAGTGTTTTCAAAACTATGGGATACAAAAACCTGAACTGGATAAGCTTTACTTCTGTAAAAGCTGTAAGCCAGGAGAAGCGGGTGAAATGGTTGAATAATCTCGAATATAGCTTTTCAAAGTTTAACTGAATAAATTCTTATTTTATGAAACTGAATAGAAATTATATCACTCCTTTTATATCACTGGTTTTTCTTGTGGTTGGTTTTTCTGGTTTACTGATGCTCTTCCATTTATTTGACGGCTATACGGAAGTGGTACATGAGTGTTTAGGAACCTTTTTTGTTATATGTGCTATTTTTCATGTGATACTAAATTGGCAAGCATTAAAAATCCATTTCAAAAAAGGAGTTTTTCTTCCTGCTATGTTGGGTGTATTAACAATATCAATAGCTTTCGTTGTTTTGGAAACGATGCGTCCACCTGTTGATATGATTATTATCAATAGAATAATAAAGGCCCCCATTGACGATGCTTTCAAAGCATTGGAAGTTGATTATGCAGAAGTGTCTGAAAGACTAAAGATAAATGGAATTTTCATTGAGCGTGCAAAGACTATAGAAGACGTTTGGGTAAACAACAACGCTGATCCTGAGAAAGTAATTGATTTAATTACTAATCATTAGTCTGCATGAAGTATATCTATAGTAATATGTATATATACTTTTGCTGTGAATAGCAATCAAAGTATATATATAATCGCAAGAGTTATCTTCTGTTTCGTATTCGGCTCAACGAAACAGACGTGATGCCTAAGTAGGAAGCTATATAATGCTGCGGAACGCGTTGGATAATATGCGGGTATTTTTCGGTTAACTCTTCGTAGCGTTTTTGAGGATTGTTCTTCAGGTATGTGTAGAAGACTTGTTGCGACTGAAAAAGTCTTTTGAATAAATGTTCTACCAGTTCTTTTCGTAGTTCAGGTGAATTTTCAATAACCTCGAGAAAATCTATTTGTGAAATTGTTTGCAAGATGCAAGGTTCAATACTTTCGATATTGTATAAGCTTGGTTGGTTGGTTCTGAAACTTTCAATAGAAGATACGCTGTCGCCTTCAAAGAAGAATTGAGTAGTTATCTCTTTACCGCTATTGTCCACCCAGGTTCGCAAGCAACCTTTTTCGATGAAGAACATCGTTTTTGAAATGGTTCCTTCCGCCAAAAGGATAGTCTTTGCAGGGACTTCGCGTTGCTTAAAATAATGGCTGAATTTTTCCCATTCCTTTTTCATTGTTTACAGTCGGGTTTAGCGATACTGCGATATATGTAAAATTATAAAAAATGAATTAACAGTATACATCGTGGAGCCCGATAGCGCCATACTTAACCCATAGCCATGCCGTTGTTTCTTTTCAGAGACCGCTATGATCAATTATCAACTCAGATATAATATGTTCCATGCATCAGAAATGGCCTTGTCTCAAATCCATTTATTCTTATTTTGTCCGGGTATTGATTTTAACTCTGATTGTAAACTTTATGCGATATATCATTCTCTTCACGCTCATTTCGTTTGGTACACTGCAGGCACAGGTAAAAGTAGATCTCACAAACTTCAGCAGAAAAAGTGGCGCTACGGCATCAGTGAGTGGAGATGTCGTGTCATTATCCTGGCCGGCAGGAACTGGCAAAACCGGAAAGATTATTCTTGATCTTTCGGCAACGCAACCCATCTTTAAAAGTATAGAACTGCTGGAAGGAAAAAAGAATCATCAGATCGTAACAGGACTAGATCCGGCTTTCGTACTCACGGTTGGTAAGCGCGACCTGGTATCACAAAATGGATGGAATATATTCTTTGATAAAGTTCCGAACAAGCCGTTCAAGGCACACAACATCGAGTTTGTCAAACAATCGGCATCCGTTCGCTCCGAAGGAACGAGAACGGTGATCACCATCGGCTCGATGAGATGTCCTGACTTCAGTGGAAACTTCGAGATCACTTTATACAATGGAAGTCCGTTGCTGAATATAGCTGCGGTGATGACCACCGAAAAAGATTCGACAGCGATTTTGTATGATGCCGGTTTGATTTCCAAAACTGCAGCCTGGGAGAAGATCGGATGGAGCGACACACGCGAAAAGTTGCAGTCAGTGAANNGGAGAGAATAACGAAGGAAGTATGGCTGTGTTCCCAGCGCCTCACCAATATTTCTATCCGCTTGACGAAGCATTTAATCTGAACTTCGTTTGGGCAGGAAATCATTATCGTAAAATGGTTAACGGCTATGGAATAGGAATCAGACAGGATCTATATGGTGATCGGAGATTTGTTCCGTGGTTTAATTCTCCGCCCGGAACAAAGCAGCGTTTAAATTTTTTCGTGTTGATGAGCGCAGGAAATTCATCGGCCGCCCTGGAAGAAGTAAAGAAGTTTACGAACAACGATCGTTTCAGTTCGCTGCCTGGATACAAAACATTAACGAGTCATTTTCATAATGAGTTTATCATGCGAGTCGTGCTGGCTGGTAAGCAGATTCCTGAGGCGCCAACATTTATCGATGTGATGAAACGCAGTGGCGTTGACATTATACATCTTGGTGAGTTTCATTATACAGCACATGCTACAGGTCCGGATAGTCTACGTCTGAAAGAACTTCATGCATTGTTTGAGCAATGTGAGCGACTCTCGTCTAAAGGTATACTGCTGCTTCCCGGAGAGGAGCCGAATGAATTCTTTGGTGGACACTGGATGAATTTTTTTCCGAAACCAGTGTACTGGGTAATGTCCAGAAAGGAAGGTATGCCATTTGTAACCGATGACCCGAAGTATGGAAAAGTATATCGTATAGCGAATGAACGCGAGATGCTTGAGCTGTTGAAAAAGGAAAACGGTCTCGCCTGGACAGCACATGCCCGCACGAAAGGATCAACAGGATATCCTGATAAATACAAGTCAGCTGAATTTTTTAAGGATGAACATTTTCTCGGTGCAGCATGGAAAGCGATGCCGGCAGATCTGTCTCTTCCGTACCTGGGCAAACGTGTTCTTGAACTGATGGATGATATGAACAATTGGGGCGAACGCAAGAAGGTGTTAGCCGAAGCTGATCTTTTTACTATTGAACCGGAAAACGAAATGTACGCGCACTTGAATATCAACTATCTGAAATTGGATAAGCTTCCGGAATTCAAAGACGGCTGGCAGCCTGTGATAGAAGCGCTGCAACAAGGTAAATTCTTTTCGTCAACGGGAGAGGTGTTGATCCCTGCGTTTACGGTGAATGGAAAATCAACAGGAGAGGAGATTGCGTTGTCTGGCAGCAAAGTAAATATCAGTTTCAAACTCAAATGGACTTTCCCAATGAACTACGCTGAGATTATTTCCGGTGACGGAACAAAAGTATATCGCGAGAAAATTATACTTGACCATACGCTGCCTTTTGGAGAACAAGTGTTCAATAAATCAATTGATCTTACCGGAAGAAAATGGGTTCGGCTTGAGGCTTGGGACGTTGCTGCAAATGGTGCGTTTACACAAACCGTGTGGATCAAATAGTTGTTCAACCATGGCCTGATCTTCACGCTATGTGATCTGCATATACCAGTAATTCTTACCTTTGAACGTCAGGCTATTTAAGCTAAAGGAGTTATGAAGAAAATTGGATTTTTGTCCTTCGGACATTGGGCTAACCGCCAGGGATATAAAGCACGTACAGCAAGTGATACATTGCTTCAATCTATAGATCTGGCAGTTGCCGGAGAAGAGATGGGATTGGATGGTGCATATTTCCGGGTGCATCATTTCGCGGCTCAGCTCGGATCACCATTTCCGTTATTGTCAGCGATTGGTGCGAAAACAAAAAAGATAGAGATTGGAACAGGCGTGATTGATATGCGTTATGAAAATCCACTTTACATGGTGGAAGATGCAGGAGCAGCCGATCTGATATCCGGAGGCAGATTACAACTAGGTATTAGCAGAGGTTCTCCAGAACAGGTAATCGATGGATGGCGCTATTTTGGTTATGAACCCGCGGCAGGAGAAACTGATGCCGACATGGGGCGCAGTAAAGCACTGGAATTTCTGGATAAACTAAATGGTGTCGGATTTGCCGAGCCTAATCCATATCCTATGTTTCCGAATCCTCCGGGGTTGTTACGGTTAGAACCATATTCTCCAGGCTTACGTGATCGCATCTGGTGGGGCGCTGCTTCAAATGCTACAGCGGTATGGGCTGCCGAAAACGGAATGCATCTGCAAAGCTCTACGCTCAAGTATGATGAAAGCGGTAAACCTTTTCACGTTCAACAGGCAGAACAAATCAGACTATATAAAGAAGCATGGAAAAAAGCTGGTCATCAACGCGAGCCTAGAGTTTCCGTAAGCCGATCTATTTTTGCGTTGGTAACTGACCAGGACAAGTACCTCTTTGGACAGGAGACAAGTCGCGCAGATCAGATTGGCTATATAGAGAGTGACAGACGCGCTATATTCGGAAGAAGCTATGCTGCAGAACCGGACCAGCTCATTAAAGAATTGGCTGCGGACGAAGCCATTCAAGAGGCCGATACACTTCTTTTAACGATACCGAATACGCTGGGTGTAGATTACAATATTCATGTACTGTCTTCAATTCTGAAGTATGTAGCACCCGGATTGGGTTGGCGGTAATTTTTGATATAGCATGTGCTGAGTAAAGTAAGAATATAGTTATGCTTGGCTGCACAACGCGCTCGAGTTCGTAGCGATTTGTCGAGACAATATATACATTGAACGATCGTGTGTTTCATAACGGCATAATTATTTAAAACCTACGTTGCAGGCTAAATAAAATGCAGTATGGATCAACAAGAACAAAAACAGATTTCAAAAGAATGGCATGAAGCTTTTGGAACTGAGGCCTTGAAACATAACTATGGTAAATATCTGCACGATAATTTTGTGGCAGATTTTTTCGGTGGCAACCAGGTTAACAAGGCGAAATATATAGAGGAAGATCAACGATTTGCTTCAGCATTCAAGGACAATAGGATAACGGTGGTGGAACAAATTGCTGAGGATGACAAAGTAGTATCTGTTATGACGTGGACCGCTGTTCAAGTCGGAGATCTACCGGGGATTCCGGCAAACGGAAAGTCGTTTGAGATCAAAGGGTTTGCGATAGATTATTTTAAAGATGGCAAGGTTATCAGACATTTTCCATTGTTTGATCAATTCAATATGATGCAGCAGCTTGGAGCGATGACTCAGGCTAAATAGTGAATACTTCGTGGCAGGCGCTAGTATATATATTGTTCTAAGTGTAGATTTTGTTAACGTCCCGAATGGCTTAGATACTATAGCTATCCTTTGATAGGAGGGAAGGGCGTTGAAGTGATGAAGATGGTAAATCTGATCATGGTCCTGAAAAAGAAGGACCATGATCTTTTTTTGTTCACTATATATAGCACATGCTATACCGAATGTTCTATCTTCATTTGTGTGTTTATAGTTTTCGGGTAAACTTTTATCATGCCCGGTATATATGATAGAGGACGTCTATTGTTAGTCGAACTCTACCCTGAACACCGTTGCCATCGCATCCATTTTCGCTGCATCTGGTGTTTGTATTGTAAGCTTCTTTCCCGCTACCGACCATTTCAGCTCGGCCTCGCTGCCAACTACAGAGACACGTTTCACGTTTCCTTCTATATCCGTTCGGATTTCAAGCGGAGCGTTGGGCGTAGGAAGTCCAAGGGAATATATATACATATATTTCTGATCCTTCGACACCGTAAAGCGAATGTCACTTTTACCGTATTTAATGGTTGCCGATTGTCCACCGAAGTGGCCTTTGTCAATGGTAGCATCTCCATAGCCATAGATCGAGTAGGCCCTGGTCTCATATACTGCTTCTTTATGCTTGCTGATCCATTTTCCTATAGCAGCCAAAATACTCCGCTGTTCGTTGTTGATCGTGCCATTGGCCATTGGAGATATATTCAGTAAAACGATACCTTTCTTGCTCCACACATCAATCATATTTCGGATAACGAGTGACGGTTCTTTATACGTTTGTCCGTTGATGTAACACCAGCTGTCATTACTTAACGTAATATCGGTTAGCCAGTAATCTTCAGAGATGTCTGTTTTTCCGCCTTGCTCAATATCCAGTATACCTACATTGGCAGGTAAGTCTTCCTGTTTATAGGCGACTATAGGATGTTGACCATGTGAAGTAGCCGCGTTGAAATGATGTGCCACCATTTTCTGTCGGTATTTCTCCGGAATACGGTCCAGCCATGAGTCAAACCAGATGATATCCGGTTGATAATTATCGACTACTTCGTTTATCTGGTTCAGCCAGTAATCAAGGAATTCGTCTTCAGGCATGTTGCCATATAGCAGCCTCAGCTTGGGATCAGTTGTTGACGTGATATAGTCTGGATGATAGGGGAAATGGCTGTCGTCTCCGGGATCTGGTGTGTTCTGCGCCCATTTCGCAGTGTCCTGCGCATACCGCTGAAGCAGTCTTTCGTGGTGAAAGGTCGCGATGGTTTTCATGTTGTTCTTTTTAAGTTCAACAAACAAATCACCGAGTATATCTTTCTTCGGGCCCATCGCTTTCGAATTCCACGGGTTTAGTTTACTGTCCCACATGGCAAATCCATCGTGATGCTGTGCCACCGGACCGGCAAATTGCGCCCCGGCATTCTTGAATAACTCAGCCCATTCTTTAGCATCAAAGTGCTCTCCGGTAAACATCGGTATAAAATCATGGTAGTTGAATTGAGCTACCGGACCAAAAGTTTTTTTATGATGTTCAAATATATCTCCCCCCCAACCGTCTCTCCCGGGTGCATACATCCACCGGGGATACCACTCGGAACTGTAAGCAGGTACACTATAAACACCCCAATGAAAATATATACCAAACTTTGCATCCTTAAACCATTCGGGTTCTCTTTCAATCTTTGCGAGAGATTCCCATGTTTCTTTAAATTGAACTTGCTTGTCAGGTGTTTTTGTATCCGATGCTTTCTTGCATGAGACAAGAGCAGAACCGAAGATTAAAATTAAAAACAGACGATTTACTTTTATCATAATGCGTTACGTTTTTAGCTACATGTATACTTCAGTGATTAGACTCTATTTGCTGAAGCATTATTCAATGCGGGGAATAGTATATATACTATAAATGAAAAATCTGATCCATAACAATCCACTTCTCTCCATTTTTTGCCCACGGTAATGGCTGCTGAAATTTCCACATCAGTTGTTCCCATTCCTCAACTTTAGGATTACCCGTATCCATAGCGGCTTTTCTTTCAAAACTAAAGTTATCCTCTGTCTCCATGATCATGAACAGCCGATTACCTGTTCTATAAATCTCCATGTTGAGAATGCCCGAGTCGGTGATACTTTTTGTGATCGCTGGCCACGCATTCTCTCTTCTGTGCCAGTCTTCATATTGAGCAATTAATTCCGGATCATCTACGAGATCCAGAGCCAAACAATATTTTTTCATTTTATCAGGTTCAGGCTATTTCCACCATGGCTTTTATTACGCGATAGTCAGGATTCAACCAGTTCTGGAATTCATCTTTAACCTGATCAAAATTTACCCGGTGTGTTATGAAAATGGTCGGATCGATTTCTTTTCTTTTAATCAGGGAAATCACATTCTCGAAATCAGCTCTTGTTGCATTCCGACTGCTCATCAGCGTTGCTTCCCTTTTGTGAAACTCCGGGTGATTGAAATATATATCGCCTTTCTGCAAGCCGATTAAAATATAGCGTGCTCCATGTGACATGTAATGAAAGGCATTGTTTATAGCTTTCAGATTTCCGGTTGCATCCATAACAACGGTTGGCATATCACCATTTGTAATCGCTTTCAACTTCTCCATAACATCATCGTCCATGGCGTTGATAACATGCTCCACCTTCAACGTTTCTTTGCAGAATCTTAACCGATCATGATTGGTGTCGAGCGCAATCACACATCCTCCTGCGGCTCGTACAAACTCCATCGTACCTAGTCCGATAGGCCCGGCACCGACTACTAAAACAAATTCATCTTTTGTTACTCCTGCTCTCCTCACAGCATGCGCACCAATAGCCAATGGTTCAACTAAAGCTAAAGCGTCTAAACTCAGACCTTCGCCATGCACCAAGGCGTATGATGGCACAGAAAAATACTCCACCATGCCGCCATGCTGATGAACACCACATACCTTGATATTGACGCATGCATTTTGTTTCCCCGTACGACATGCTATACATGTACCACACGAGAAGTAAGGTATAAATGTGACAGTTTCTCCAATCTCAAAACCCGGGCAACCTTCAGTTGCAACTATCTCGCCTGCGAGTTCATGACCTAAAATGCGCGGATATTCGAAATAGGGTTGCGTGCCTTCAAAGGCGTGTAAGTCAGTTCCACAAATTCCGATTCTCCGGATTTTTACAATTGCATGGCCTCGTGCGGGTTGTGGCTGCTCTGCATGTATATAGTTGAACTCACCGGGTTTCGTGCACACTAATGTTTTCATCTCAGTTGGTATCGTCTTAAATATATATTGCCTATAGCACCGTGAAAGTAAAATTCACTTCTATCAGATTCCTGTTTTTAAGTTCCGTCCAGAATTGCGTTGGAATAGTTGTTTCTGCCATGGTCAGATTAGATCGCACGCGCGATGCATCGGTGGTATTCAATGCTATACTTTTTACCCCCGGAATATTCAGTGCAAACTGTACGCAGGCTTGCGCGGGACTTACATCGAATTCATTGCATACGGCAAAGAAATCTTCGCGCCACTTGAACAGCGCATCACCTTGTATACTTCCTTTTTCAACCAGGCGATAGTCGAAATAATTACTCCCTACAAGAAAGCCTGAATGGAATACCGCTGAGTTAATAACATATATACCTTGTTGACTCGCTTCGGCTATAAAACGCAATAGCTCTTCAGGATGGCTTTTTATTGTCATGCTGTTTGCAATCATGATCCAATCCAGTTCCACATCTTTTGTTATACGTTCAATGATCCTCCAATCTTTCGCACCAACGCCTATGGATTGTACTTTTCCCTGTCTCTTCAAATCAAGCAATGCTCTGTAGGCCTCCAGAATGTCCTTGTACAATTGTTCCGAATGCCGGGTGCTGCTCGCTGCAGCTATATATTCATCAGGATCATGCACAGAAACCATTTGCGCCTGATAGCCATTAAGCAGTGCGTTACCTTGTTCAAAACATTCCAGTATACCTTCGTAACTTATTTTTTGAACAGCATCATAGTTCAGATTTTTCCATACACCAGGCTCGAAAGTAGGTTCGTCAGTGGTTAGTTCGGTACGAAGCCAGCCAAGTTTGTTGCTAATGATCACATCTTCCGGGCGGGCATTCAGTTGCTTAAGACATTTTCCAAGCATCTCAAGCGCCAGACCTGCACCATATTTACCAGCGGAATCAAACACAGCTTTCCCATTCGCCAAGCGAAGACATTCGCTAACGATATTCATTTTTTCCTGCTCTTCAAGTGCAACAAATAAGTTACCTAAACCACTGGTTCCAAAAACCACACGGGGAAGGTCAGTAATCACCGTATCGCTATGAAGCTTGAGAGATTTTTTTATAGTCATTTTATAGTATTACGATTCCGACCTTGTGATTAAAATCTTATTTACATCCGAACGCCTGAAATTGGCAATGCGCTATAACAAACTTAGTATCGGTGTTAAAGTTTGTCATTGCACCAAAAAGACTTTAATTTGTCTGAATCCGACTTTTTGCAAACTGTTTATCACATGGAGAAAAACCTTTTGAATTACAACTTCTCGCTTCTACACATTGATTATGTGAAGCTGAATAAAAAGTGGAACTACGCCAATGTCATCAGTCCTTATTATAGAATATACTATATCGATGAAGGTGAAGGATATATCTTGAGTAAACAGGAAAAGGTGAAGCTTGAGCCCGGTTATTTCTACCTTTTGCCGAGCTTTACATTGTGCAATTTATTCTGTAAGGTATATTTAAGCCAGTACTTTCTGCATTTTTTCGAAGAATCGGTAGAAGGTCTTTCGCTCTTTGAAAATAACCGGAGGGTAATCAAAGTTCCGGCCTGTAGTACCGACATTACCAACATAAAGAGATTACTTGAAATCAATCCAGGGCGCGGTATAAATCGTTCAGACAATCCCAAAGAGTATGAGAAGTATACGTATTACAAAAGCTACCGGCAACTCAACAACACCGTTAGTGATTCAGTCTTTTTTGAAACGCAGGGAATAATACTCCAAATGATTTCGCGATTTTTGAATTCACGCAAATTCAAGAGCAACGCTCCGGATCCGATCGCGTCAAAAATCCTGGAAGCTATGCGGTATATTCAGGTTACAAGGGAAAATCTAACGGTTAGTTACCTGGCTGAAAGGGCTAACTTGCATCAGGATTATTTTTCAAGGTTGTTCCTGCGATATGCGGGACAACGGCCTTTAAATTATATACATGAAAAGCGAATCGAACGCGCTCAATATTTGATCGCCACTACTGATTTGTCTTATGCAGCTATAGCCGAAGAGACAGGGTTTGAAAACTTGTCTCATTTTTCAAAGGTCTTTAAGAAGGTTACGAGTCTCACACCCGGTGAGTACAAAAAACAAAACAGGGTTTAGGTGGTTTTCGAAAGTTGTGGACGCAAAAAGCACGTATTCGCTTAAGCTTTCTGCAAGCTCAGAATTTAATGGATAAGCCGGTGCGTGAGCACTTTACCGGGTACTTTAAGAATAAAATGTCTTGAGGTAATTGCAATTTTGAGTAATACATATATTTTTACACAACCGATTGCAAAGCATATTAGAGGTGATGAGATGAGCAGGCGAAGCTTGGTCGGATTTTTTTGTGTTTGCATAACTTATAGTCATAATGACTATAAATACATACTTAAACCCACTCAATAACTTATGAGAACGACAGTCTTGTTAATGACGTTTTCGGTACTTTCTGTTACAGCATCAGCTCAAAAGTTTGCCGCAAAGCCTTTGGTAGATCATATATACACTGCGGATCCTTCTGCACATGTATTCAATGGCAGGATATACATTTATCCTTCGCACGACATTGAAAGCGGAACGGCTGAAGATGATGAAGGCGGACACTTCGATATGAAGGACTATCACATCTTATCAATGGATGCTATAGGAGGGAAGGTAACGGATCACGGAGTTGCGCTTGATATTAAAGATATTCCCTGGGCCGGACGCCAGCTCTGGGCGCCTGATGCGGCCTATGCAAACAACACCTACTATCTATACTTTCCTGTAAAAGACAAGAGTGATGTCTTTCGTATAGGAGTTGCTACGAGCAAAAAGCCGGAAGGTCCCTTTGTTGCTGAGAAACAACCCATCACCGGCAGCTATAGTATAGACCCTGCTGTATTTCGCGATGATGACGGCTCGTTTTATATATACTTCGGTGGTATCTGGGGTGGACAACTTCAGCGCTGGGACAATAACAAATACAACGCAGCCGGCCAGTTAAGAACCCCCGAGGAGCAGGCCGTTCTGCCCCGCGTAGCCAGGTTGGCAAAGGATATGAAAAGCTTTTCGGGCGAGGTAAAAGAGATCAGGCTCGTGGATGAAAACGGTAAGACATTCACCGAGAAACAAAATGATAAACGTTTCTTCGAAGCGTCCTGGGTACACAAGTATAAGGGTAAATATTACTTCTCATATTCAACAGGCGATACGCATAACATCTGTTACGCTGTGGGAGATTCGCCTTATGGTCCCTTTACCTATAAAGGTATAGTACTTAGTCCGGTGAAAGGATGGACAAACCATCACTCCATCGTAGAGTTCAAAGGCAAGTGGTATATCTTCTACCACGATGTTGAACTTTCAGGCAAGACGCATCTTCGTAATATTAAGGTAACTGAAATCAAGCACAACGCGAATGGTACAATCCAGACGGTGAGTGCTTTTCTGGAAGACACACCCAAGTGATAGAAATTTACCGGGCGACATTCTTACGTTGCCCGGTAAGATTGACATATAGCCAAATATAGGCACGCGCATCAAAAGTTTTGGAGCTTCTCCACTCCGAAAAGAGGCTGGCATGGTCGCGCAGCGGTGATCGATGAAATAGAATATATACCTTTAAAGCGTTCGTTTTAATGCCGGTCATTCACATCACCATTCATATCGCGTAACTGGCGCCTTAAGGCTGACAGCGGAAATACCTCTTTGTGAATAATATTCCGATATACTTTGCTCAGGCAGGGAAAATAAAAACTGTCGACATGTTATTCCACCAATCATTCTCTTAGCAAGTAATGTTAAGTTGCTTCGTGGGCTTTGCTCTGATTTGGAACATTCGCGTGCGCTGCAAACGTCTCAATTATATATATAAATCGTCTCACTGATCCGCGAGCGCCATTAAAATATGAACAGACAGTGCATCAGGAAGCAGATGTGCGTGTTGGACGCATTTTTATGTCAGTATTATTACTGAGCCGCAGGTTTATAATCGCAATCTATCTTCGTCAGTAAATTATCAGTTGCTACGGCAGCTTATACTACTGGGTATACATCACTGCTCATAATTGGTTGGATGATGCGAAAGATTGCAACGGACAAAGCTTTATCATTGCTGAAACATGTATGCTTATATTCTTTCCTGAGAGTATGGGTTTGTTGGACCGTTGTCTATACAAGAGCACAAAACATGTTCACGATTCGTGCTGTCGGTATTGTACTCCTGTCATTGTTCTGCGTCCCGGTGGCTCTCTCACAGTCGCCCGTGGAAAAAGTTAAATTCTCCAGGATAACAGCTACGTTGTCGAATCTTCACGTAACCTGTATACTACAAGACTCCCGTGGTTTTCTGTGGATCGGCACAGAAGATGGCCTTAATCGATTTGATGGTTATGATGTTACTGTATATAGAAATAATGCCAGAGACACAACCAGCCTTTTGAAGAACGCTATTCTCAAAGTATTTGAAGACAGCGATGGTCAGCTGTGGGTAAGTACAGCGAACGGTGGACTTCATGTCTATAACCGTGAGCAGGATAATTTCAGAAGGCTATCGCAATATTCATTCAACTGTGAAATTACAGAGTTTAGTGAAGATAGTACGAACGTATGGCTTGGGGGGGTGCGCAATCACAAAGCTTTCGTGGAGCGAATAAACAAGCGTAACGGCCGTAAGCGATACTATAAATTCTTTGATTCCTGTCGTCCTGTTCGCTCACTTATTCGGATATCAGATCACGAGTTCTGGGTCGGTGTTCATGAAAATGGTCTCTACCGTTGGGATTTAAAAAAGAATGCTCTTATCAGGCAAGGTCCACCGTTAAAATTGCACGAGGTAAAAAAAGGCGGGGGAAATGATCTGTGGATCGCTACCGATGCCGGGCTATATAAGTATGACGTAGTCACCAATACATATATGGTATATAATATACATACCAGGCCCGCGTTGCCGGTAAATAATATACTACATCTTTCGAAGGAGCGCAATTATCTCTGGATCGGTACAGAGAATGGCGGGCTGTGCAGATTGAATACCATTACCAATGAATTATTAACCTTCCAGTCAAATACGAACGACCAGGAATCTTTTGTGGATAATTCTATCCATGCACTCTATGGCGATCGGCAAGGGCGGGTATGGATAGGGACCTATTCCAACGGTATAGCCGTGATGGACCGGTTGAACCAGAAATTTATGGGAGTAGATATACCCTTGAAGAATGATGTCGTCAATGCGATTCTGCTGGATTCAAAAAAACGTCTGTGGGTTGGTACGGAAGATGGTCTTATTGTAAAGTCAGCGCAGGGTATAAAGCGTTACAAACATACAACTGCCCGGCAAAGCCTCGGGGCGAATCCGGTACTTGCAGTTTATGAAGACAGGCAACATCGTGTATGGATTGGTACCTGGGGCGGTGGACTCAACCGATATGACGAAGTCCATGATAATTTCATCCACTATATGCCGGACGTAAAACGTAAAGACGCTCTTTCCAATGCAAACGTATTTTCTATATCGCAATCCGCTAAAACACAGGAGTTGCTGGTGGCTACCTATGGCGGACTGAATATACTCTCGGATGTAAATGCCGGTTCGTTCAAATATGCTTATGAAAAACAGTTTGGATTCAATAACTATACGAGGAAGGTATATGAAGATAAAAAGGGAAATATATGGATAGGCACCATTGAAGAACTGTTGCGATATGATGAGGTGCGAAAAGAAATGGTCAGGTTTGAAACTACTACCAAATACGACTCCGTACAAGTAGGCGGCTTGTGCAATGCAATACTGGAAGATAGTAAAGGGCGCCTCTGGGTGGGTACGCAGAAAGGCCTGCATCGTATTGAGGATGGCAAGTTTCGGAAAAGATATACCAGTGACGATGGATTGCCGGATAATGTCGTGCAAGGTATAGAGGAAGATAAAGCAGGTAACCTGTGGCTGAGTACGCAGACAAGTATATCAAGGTTTACTCCCGATGACGGAACGTTCAAAAACTTTGATGCAACAGATGGTCTCTCCGATAATAATTTCAGGCCGGGTGTATGTCTTCACGATGATTCAGGAAATATCTTTTTTGGTGGTAAAGGTATCTGCGCCTTTAATCCTGATAGTATACGGAGCAATTCATTTATACCCGAAGTTTTTATTACCGAACTGCGCATCGCGAATCAGCCGGTAAAACCGGGAGATTTTGGTGGCATACTAAAGCGGCAGATTCTCGAAACCAGTATGATAACGCTGCCGCCTGACTATAATTTCTTTTCACTAACGTATGTGGCGTTAAACTTTACAGCTACAACCAGAAACCAGTATGCCTTTATGCTGGAAGGTTTTCATTCCGATTGGAATTTAGTTGACGGCCAAAGAACGATGATGCTCACGAACCTCGAGCCGGGTATATATACATTCAGAGTGAAGGCCCGCAATAAAGACGGAGTGGCTAACGAAAAAGGAGCAACATTGAAAATCCGTATTCTGCCACCATGGTGGCGTACCTGGTGGGCCACCCTGATTGGTATAGCTTTATTGATCACAGCACTTTTGTCGTTATATAAATTGCGTGTGCGAAGTATCAAGAAGCGAAATGCCGTGCTTGAATGGCAAGTGAAGAAACGAACCGAAGAACTTATACACCAGAATAGAAGTCTTCTCGAAAGCCAGGAAGAACTCATACAGAGCCAGGAAGAAATTTCCGCACAACGTGATATAGTGTCGGCACAGATTGTAGAATTGGAGGAAGCCCGGCAGATCATTGAAAAACAGAATAAGGAAATAATAGTTCGGAATGAAACACTCGAAGCAGAGGTAGAAGAGCGCACGCGAGATATAGTGGAGTATAACCAGCAACTCGAGCAGTTCGCATTTATCTCCGCTCATAATTTGCGCGCTCCGGTAGCCAGAATATTAGGTCTTGGTAATGTATTGGACATGTGTAAAAATGATTTGCCAGAGACACTGTCGATTGCCGATAAGATTGTATTCACCACACGGGAGTTAGATCGCGTTGTGAAAGATTTAAACACCGTTTTGGAAGTACGCAGAAACGCTACGTCAGTAATTGTTCCGGTTAATCTTCAGGAAGAATTGCGCCTTATAAAAGTAAATCTTGAAAAGGAGATACAGGACACACGTGCAACTTTCAACGAAAATTTTTCCAAAATTACCATGCTTACCGTTAAACCGTACATCCAAAGTATATTGATGAATCTGGTGAGCAACGCAATCAAGTATCGTCATCCGGATAGAAGTCCTGTCATCGCTATACATTCCGAAGTTCGGGATGGTCAGTTCTACTTAACGATTCAGGATAACGGGTTGGGTATGGACTTAAATGTATACAAGGAAAAACTGTTTATGCTGTATAGCCGGTTTCATCTGCATGTGGAAGGAAAAGGTATAGGACTGTTTTTGGTAAAGACACAGGTTTCCTCCCTGGGTGGTAAGATTGATGTAGTGAGTAGGCCGGATGAAGGTACCTGTTTCTGCCTTTCGTTTAAACACCTGCATATATAATGTGAGCGCGTGTATATCCAATATCTCGTAAAAGAACATATATAATATTTTATTCGTGCTATTAAAGATTTATCCGGGGGTGAAAAAATGTCATGGCATGCTATAGTTAATTCGCTGTTGGAATAGACTGTTTAAACTAATAAAGATTTTTTAGCAGGTTTATACTCTTACACCAGTCATTTGGGACTTTCGATGCCCATCGGGCGGACGTCCGGGACATACATTGCGAATTCGTTTCCGTGACTTACGGAGGATGCTGAATACTGTTTAACCCCAAAAAACATGCGCCTGATTTTTACAACCATTATGAAGACTGTCTTGGCAATTTTACTTTTCGTAATTGCCCCTATAGAAGGAAGACCTCAAACCGGAACCTATAGCTGGAAGAACGCACCGATCGGAGGTGGTGGATTTGTGACCGGAATCATCACTCACAAAACGTCTGGCGATATGTATTGCCGTACGGATGTAGGCGGAGCTTACCGCTGGGATGCTGCGAACAGCAAATGGATTCAGCTGATGGACTGGATCAACGAGTCTGAGAACGGATTTATTGGCGTTGAGGCTTTGGCGCTGGATCCGCAGAATCCCAATACGATGTATATGCTCTGCGGTACGTCCTATATCAACAATGGAAGAACAGCTATATTGAAGTCAACCGACAAAGGAAATACATTTACCTATACCGATGTTACCTCTAAATTTAAAGCGCATGGAAATGGGAACGGTCGTGGTAATGGAGAGCGTCTTGCTGTCGATCCAAAAAACAGTAACATACTTTATTGCGGGACGAGAGCGAACGGATTATGGAAGAGTATAGATGCCGGTGTGACGTGGAATCTCGCCTGGAGTGGCGTAACCACTACACCAAATGAAAACGGAATATGCTTTGTTATTTTTGATCCTTCCAGCAGTGTAGTAGGCGGGGCTACGCAGACTATATATATAGGTGTGTCCCACACCGGAGGTGGGAATATTTACAAGAGCACAAACGGAGGCGCGACCTTTACCGATATTTCGGCAACCACCAGCTTTATGCCGCACCGGGTAGCGTTGCAGGGAACTACGATGTATGTTACTTATGCCGATGGCGCAGGCCCGTCACTCAATGGAGATGGGAAGCTATACAGACTCAACACCTCTACAGGAGTGTGGACAAACGTTACGCCCGTTCATTCGAAAGATTATTCATACGGAGGCGTAAGTATAGATCCCAATAACATAAACAGAGTGGTGGTTTCCACGTGTGGTATGTATTGGAACAACCAGTTCGGCACAGGCTGGGGAGATTTTATTTTCCTGTCCACCGATGGAGGATCAACCTGGACGCTTAAAAACGGAACCAATGCTATATATGACGCCAACGGCATGGGCTGGACAGAAGGAGGAGCAGTCAACTGGATGGACTGCATTGAGTTCGATCATGCTGATCCTTTGAAAGTACGCGTGATAGGAGGTGGCGGAGTATATACCTGCTCCAATATTGCTGCAACAAATCCGTCCTGGAAATATGATGTTATAGGAATTGAAGAGACTGCCTTTATAGACGGGATAAGCATCCCCGGAGGTCCGCTTATATCTTCTTTCGGAGATGTAACCGGCTTTGTACACGAGCCGCTTACTTCTTATCCTTCAAAAAAACTTACGCCTTCCGATGGAAATAACCATAGCATCGCTTATGCGGCCGGCAACACAAACAAAGTAGTAAGATCTTCTAACGGAGGAAACGTTATATACTATTCTTCCGACAAAGGTTCTTCATGGACCGGCACGACTACCAACATGGGTTCAGCAGGAAGGGTAGCAATCAGTGCAGATGGCGCCACTATACTGCACTGTCCTGCGTGGTCGTCCACTACGTACTATACAACCAACAATGGAGGAAGCTGGTCGGGCTGTTCAGGTGTATCACTGGGAGACGCTACTCCGGTGGCCGACCCGGTAAATGCCAATTACTTCTATATATATAATCCCACAAATGGCCAGATGCTCCGAAGCTCCAACAAAGGAGTATCGTTTACACAAGCAGGTACACCGGGCGGAACAACTGCGAATCATCCGTGGGAGCCAATCCTGATTCGCACAGTACCGGGTTACGAAGGACATGTGTGGGTACCTCTTGCCTTTAATGGATTAAAATATTCTACCGACCACGGGGCAACCTATACAACTATAGCTAATGTAACGTACTGCAAATCGATTGGTATAGGAAAGACAATGTCGGCCGCTAATTATCCTACTATTTTTATCTGGGGAACAATATCCGGTGTAACGGGTCTTTTCAGNNTCAACTGATCAAGGAGCTACCTGGCTCAGGATGAATGATGATGCAAATGAATTTGCAGGTGCACCCTTGCTGATTGGAGATATGAACATTGCCGGAAGACTATATATGAGTGCAGGTGGTGGAAGAGGAATCATTTACTGGGATGATGCAAGTAGCAAACCGGAGCCAGAGCCGGAAACTGTGACGGACATTCACGATGAAGGTGCACAGGGTTTACTGATGTATCCGAATCCGACAACGTCAACGATCACCATTCCAAACGCAGGCACGTTGCGTAGTGTTACCCTTCTCGATGAGCGGGGTAAACGGATAAGCAGCGTTCGAATCCAGGGCGATAATGCTATCGTATCCTTGAAAGATTTGCCTGCAGGAATTTATCTCATCGAGTTAGTTGATCATCGTGGCTCAACCACTATAAGAAGAGCAGTTAAGAAGTGATTCCTGATGAAGATTGAAATATAGGTTGAAGCAGGTTCCTGAGATCCTGTGTGAAAATATTTTGAAAGATTTAAAGACAAATAGATCAATGAGATTCCGTATACAAATTCTGCTTTTATTATTAATAGTATTTTTTATTCCTATATATACGCATGCTCAAATCACATTACCGAAAGTGTTTGGAGATGGTATGGTGTTGCAAAGAGGTATCAGAATTCCGGTGTGGGGAAATTCAACTCCGGGTGCGCAGATCATTGCTAAACTTGGAGATGTACAGGCAACCACAACAGCAAACAAAGAGGGGAAATGGCAAATCAAATTTCCGGTATTTAAAGCTGGCGGACCCTATATATTGGAGATAACAGAATCGGGTAAAACTGGTTCTAAAATTAGCCTGAAAGAAATTCTCATTGGTGATGTTTGGCTTGCCTCCGGTCAGTCGAACATGGAGTGGCAAGTGCAGCAGGCAAACGATGCAAAGACAGAAATTGCAAACGCAAACTTTCCGCAAATCCGTTTTCTTGTTGTTGAACACGATAAACAATTAAAGCCTCAACCCGATATTCATGCTGGTAAATGGAAAATTTGTGACTCAACAAATGTAAAGGAGTGGTCAGCGGTTGCTTACTATTTCGCTCGTAAAATTCATGTTGATAAGAAAGTTCCGGTTGGAATAATTCAAAGCACGTGGGGCGGCACACCGATAGAAGCCTGGACGAGTCGTGACATGTTGCTGACATCACCGATCACCAAAGCAAAAACTCTCAGTAATGATACACTTACGTTAGACCATGAAGATCTGCTGGCAGATAGTTTAAGCTGGGTTCGCATCTGGAATATAGTTTATAACCCTCACAATAATACCGATAAAACTGTTACTGCCACTGAGTATAACGATGCGAAATGGACCACCGTTGAAATGCCGAAGATGGTAAAAGATTTTGGAATTGGTAACTATGAGGGAATGGTTTGGTTACGAAAGAAAGTGACATTGCCTGAATCGTTCACGAAGAAAGAGTTAACGATCAATCTCGGACATCCGGAGATGAACTACTCCCTATATTTCAATGGACAGGAGATTTGCAAGAATATATGGAGTGCCAACGCTACACATGCATTTACTATACCGGCACATTTGGTACGACCCGGTGAGAATATGGTATCGGTGAGGATGACCATGCTTTGGGGCGGTGGCGGCTTAAATCTTCCCGCAGAAGATCTATATATTACCGATGGTATCTCCCAAATTTCGTTAGCGGGTAAATGGTTGTATAATAAAGATCTTGAGCCTGCATTCCCGAAGATGCTCAACTATCAATATTATCCTAACGTACTTTTCAACGCAATGATATATCCTGTAATCCCTTACGGCATCAAAGGATTTATCTGGTATCAGGGCGAATCGAATGCTTATGCAGCTCATGATTATAGAACGTTATTCCCGATGCTGATTACCGACTGGCGTCAACGCTGGAAGCAGGGAAATCTCCCATTCTTATTTGTTCAGTTGGCAAACTATATGAAAACAAAAGCACTTCCATCGGAGAGCTCGTGGGCAGAATTAAGAGAAGCACAAACGCTCACACTCTCACAACCTAATACAGGTATGGCCTGCGCTATTGATATTGGAGAAGCGAATGATATTCATCCGAAAAACAAACAGGACGTAGGATACCGACTGGCTTTGGTTGCCAACAAGATTGCATATAAGCAAGAAGGTATAGCGCACGGTCCGGTTTATAAAAAATATAGGAGGGAAGGTAATCGCATCCGTATCAGTTTTACCAGCACGGCCTCAGGTCTTTCTGCAAAAGATGGAAAGGCCGTAACGGGCTTTGCTATAGCGGGTAGCGACAAACAGTTTTATTGGGCAAAAGCAATTGTTGAAGGGAGTGAAGTTATAGTATATTCTGATCAGGTTGCAGCACCTGTAGCCGTTCGGTATGCGTGGGCAGATAATCCTGAATGCAATCTTGTAAATTCAGAACATTTACCTGCTGTTCCGTTCAGAACAGATGAATGGAAGGGGATAACTGAAAAATAAATTACGTAGAATATACCACGGAAGGGCATGGTTGTGCGAAGATGTTTCGTTTAACCATGCCCTTCATTATTGGGTGTTGTCTAAACTATATATAGTTTGCCCGGCGATCCCATTTGTATTCGGCTCAAGACTAACGTTTAACAAGACAGAGTTTAGCCGGTGTTACGCTGAATTCAGGATTTCAATCGCCTTACCAGGCATCTCAATTCTATATATAAATCGTCTCACCGTTACTTGTAAGATATCAAAATATCAATGCGCACTGCCTTGGGAGAGATCTCTGCGTGTAGGATGCATTCTTGTATCAGTAGGATTACGGAGATCCAGGTTCATGGCTGCAATCTATCTTCGGACACGAATTACAGCTGCTATCGCACCTATATATTGGGGGCATATCGATGCCGATAACCATTGGCGGGATGGCTATATCAGGTTGCTATAGTGGGTTGTAAAAAAAAATCAGATAATCATTAAATTTTAATTATGGCTTTTTTTACTAAATGTACAGCGTGCATATCTGTTGCTATCATTTGGCAACAGCACGCAGCACTGTTTCGGACGCGCTTTAAGTTTCGGGCGATTGTATTTTATATGTTCGCAATTTTATCATGTCAACTAAGTATAGCACAAAGTTCGCGATTAGTGTCTGGTATAGTAAAAGATACTGCAGGAGTTCCCTTGCCGGGTGTTGCCGTTGCTTTTAAGAGTAAACAGACAGGAACGTATACTGACTCCGATGGTAAATTTTCGATGCAGGTTCGTAAGACTACCGCGCATTTGTCTTTTTCATTTATCGGTTTTGCTACCGTTGAAGCTGCTATACCGGAGTCTGGTAATATGACAATTGTAATGGAGGAAGCGGCTGGTCAACTTGATGAAGTTGTCATCTCAGTAGGGAGTCGTGCCTCCCAGCGTACAATCACGGATACACCTCTTCCTATTGATAATATATCGGTTAAAGAGCTTGCGGGTACCGGTCAGTATACGTTCGACAAAGCATTGCAATACAGAGTTCCCTCTTTCAATACCGTGCAAACACCTGTGAATGACGCCACCTCTTTGCTGGATCCTTATGAGCTCAGAAATATGGGGCCGAGTCGAACGCTGATTCTTATCAATGGCAAACGGAAAAATTCAAGCGCCTTGATATATACTCAAACGTCTCCGGGACGCGGAGAAAGCGGTGCCGATATTTCTGCTATACCTATAGATGCTATTAAGCGCGTTGAAGTATTGCGTGACGGAGCTTCCGCGCAATATGGATCGGATGCAATCGCGGGAGTAATGAATATAATTCTGAAAGATAATACCGATGGAGGTTCTGTTACGTTGCGTACCGGAATAACATCCAAAGGTGATGGTCAAATGGTGGGCATTAGTCTGAACAACGGAACAAGACTCTCTGATAAAGGGTATATCAATTATACAATCGACCTGTCAAAATCTGATCTTGCCAATCGTCCCGGCAAAGTCGATGCCGAAGGTGAAGCAGCTGATTTTGGAGCTGATATAAATGACGTCCGGGCTTTCCTCGCGGTTAAACCAGATGCCGGTAACATCAATGGGTCACCTGAAACAACAGCTTCTAAATTCCTGGTTAACGGAGGAAATGATATTAACGAACATACGGAGTTATACTATAATGCGGCCTATATTTATAAGAAGGTAAACAGCTTCGCGAACTACCGCACTCCCTATTGGCGCGCTACTGATTATAGGTTATTAACTCCTGCAGGACAACCATACCTGGGCTATCTTCCTACATTTGATGGTGACTTGAATGACTATAACGGCACGATAGGTTTTAAAACGAACCGGAATGGGTGGAACACCGATGTGAGTTTTACCACGGGCGGTAATAAACAGCTATATACTATATCTAATTCCCTGAACAGAAATACGGCAGGGCGCACAGATTCAGACGGAAATGTATTGTACAGGGACAAGAGCCCGATCATTTTCAGGGCAGGTGGTTACAGCTTTTCGCATACTGTAGCGAACATCGATATATCCAGATCAATTTCAGATAAGGTAAATATCGCCTTTGGCTCGGAGTTCCGATCTGAAAATTTTGAGATCATAAAGGGCGATCTTGCATCCTACGATGCAGGTGGTGCTGACTCGTTCGCGGGTAACAGTGCAGAAAACTCCTTCAAATCGAATCGATATAATTTTGGCGGCTACCTGGATGTTAGCGTTGATTTGACAGAAAGATTTCTGATCAATGCCACAGGACGTTATGAGGATTATAGCGACTTCGGTGATGCCTTTGTATATAAGTTCAGCACGCGCTATAAATTACTGCACGACAAAATTACGCTCCGGGGTTCTGTCTCAACCGGCTTCCGGGCTCCATCATTACACCAGATCAATGTTCAGAAAACACAATACGGTTTTGTTCCGGGGCAAGGTGTACAGGTTTCCGGCCTGGTTAATAACGTATCGCCACAGGCAAAACTCGTTGGTGTTCCCAAACTTGACGCAGAGAAGTCTGTCAATTTTACAATCGGTATAGGAGCGAAGCCGGGTGAGAATTTCAATTTCACCATTGATTATTACAATATACAAGTAAACAACAGGATTGTACTTGGTAATGATATAGGGCCGAGCGGTAATCCGGATGCGAGCCTGGATAAGGTACTGGCCAGTAACAATATTGTAGGACTAAGCTTCTTCGCCAACTCCCTGGATACACGCACGGCTGGCATTGATCTGGTGGCAAGCTATAAGAATATAGCTATAGGAAGCGGTATCCTGAAATTCAATCTTGCTGGTAATTATACCTTGCAAAATAAAAGAGAAGGCAGCGTGAAAAATCCGGCTATCATTGCTGAGGCAGGACAGACTGTGTTGAATGCTACACAAGAAGCATTGATGTTCACATCGCGTCCTAAATACAAGGCTATAGTTGGTGCAGACTATACGCTTGGTAAGTTTAACTTCACCTTGACAAACACAGTATTCGGACCGACCAAATTCAGAAATGCAGGTATGAATAAAAAT
>DJFR01000149.1:53802-58656 GCA_002432545.1 Flammeovirgaceae bacterium UBA5867
ATCAAGGTTCAATCAAACCTTATTACTTTTAATCAGCGATATTCCCGAATGACCTACGATGGTTATCATTTTAGTCAACTTGGCAGCATGTTTAACCTCGCGTTAAATGTAAAAATTTAAGACATCAACTGATATATATACTTTTAAAGTAAGCCGTCTCGAGTCTCCGGGCGGCTTTTTTCTTGGCAAATCTCAGGTATTGGGAAATACCAGGGCTACAGATATAGTGTACTCGTGATAAGTATACCATGTCTGTATATATTGATTCGCAATCAAATAATTTTTACGAATATATAGTGTAAAACGCTACGCTGCATGGCAGGATTTAACCAATGAGGGATATTATACCAACGCTTTATTATCGATATTATCTGAAACTTAATTTGACGATGGTATCTGCACCCTTTTGGGCTGCTGGTAAGCCGAACAATTCAATACCGCTATCGGTTTGTTTAAACCTGATTTTTTCTTTGGTATTGAGGATTACAGCCGAAGTAATTTTTCTGTTGTTCGCAGGTATACTTATTTTTCCATCTGCCGGAGCTTTAAGTATATGTGTATAGATGGCTTTCTCTGTAAGGGTTGTTCCTCCCCACGTATCGTCATAAACACCGCCTTTTGTGCCATATATACTCTCGCCATTCTTTTTCAGAAATGTTCCGATCTCTTCAAGTCTTTGTGCCTGTATTTCTTCGATCTCGCCATTGGACATCGGACCAACATTGAGAAGAAGATTACCATTCATACATACAACTTTTACCAGGAGTTGAATTGCACTGTCGGCCGAAAGTACCTGGTGCTTTGCCTGCGGTGTCCAGCCCCACGCACTTCCTCCCAGATTTGTACAAAACTCCCACGGTCTGTTCGGTTTTTTACCGAAGGANNAACCTGGGGTTGTAATTCCCTTACCATCGTATTAAGCTTCACCGGTTCCCAGCTAAAACTTCCGGTATAGGGTTTATCAGCTCTTCTTGATTTCCATTGTCCACCTTCCCACACAATTCCTCCATGACCAAGCCAGAAATCTTCTCCGCCATCATACCAAAGTATATCTACTTTGCCATAATTCGTAAGTAACTCCTTTACCTGTGTGTAGGTCTGTTTTTTCATTTCCTCAGCACTGGCGCGATACATATCCGGGAAAAAGAAGCCAGGATACCGCCAGTCTAACGGAGAATAATAAAACCCCATTTTCATTCCTGCATGATGTGCAGCATCCGCGTAATCTTTTATAATGTCTCGTCCTGCTGCGCTGTTTACAGCATCGTAATCGCCAAACTTCGTGTCAAACAAACTGAACCCATCGTGGTGACGCGTGGTAACAACCATATACTCACATCCTGCTTTCTGCGCGATTTCTATCCAACGTTTTGGCGTATCTTGTTTATAGTTGAATTTATCTTTGAGCTTTTCGTATTCGTCTATATTCATACGCTCGCTGAACATTGCCCATTCGCCTCTGCCGTGTACAGCATATAGTCCATAATGAATAAAGAGCCCGAACTTCGCATCTTTCCACCATTGCATGTCCTTGTCTGGCAATAACAAGGTTGAATCAATTACCTGACTGAAAATTTGTGTGTGCACTATTAGTATAAGTGAAATTGTGCAGCATATTTTTTTTAATAGTCTGAATTCTGGATCGGTCATATAGTTAAGTAAAATCTGATAGCGTGTGTCATCATGCATTTGCTTACACGGAAGTAATCGGCTGCAAGACGGGTATATATAAGAAAGCAATGCCGTACTCATAAAATCAGTACAAGCATGCGAAAGGTAGCGTATTTTAGACAGGGTGGGGGTACGCTAAAATCTCAAAGAAGGCGTTAAAAGGTATATGAACAACACCGTCCCGCCCGGAACTAAGCCGCTCAGGAGTATATGTCGCGTATATATCACATGGACACCGCGGTGCAATATGTGTCTAGGAGTGCTGCGTTATGGTGCGTAGCAGATTGCTTTTAAAAACTATATGAAAGATATGGTCATTATGCTTCCGCCAGCGACTGCTTTAACGCTTTAAGTGTTTTGATTTCAGATTGCAGTGATCCAATTTGATTGGTATACTGAGACAATAGTATATCTGTTTTCTCAGTCATCTTCACGGCAAAAATACAGGCCGCTATGCTCTCACACGCTTTGTTGATGAAATCAATTTCGTGTTCTTCAAACTTACTGAAGGATGCCAGCTCCAGAACACCATAAACGACATTATTCATTTTTATAGGTGCGATATAGACGCTACGAGGTGATGCATCACCCAGCCCAGACGAAATCTGGATGTAATCTTCCGGTACCTGTGTCAGTAATATAGGTTCAGCTTCATGCCAGCATTGACCGACAAGCCCCTCGCGTTTTTGCATGGTCATGTTTATATAGCGTTTTCTGTGCCAGGCATAGCATGCCACTAATTGCAGGTATTCATTATCGTGATTTTGTTCTACCGGCACTACAAACAGGCAGGCTTGATTTGAACTTGTATAGTGCACTATATATTTAACAACACTGTTGCCAAGTTCTTTGATGTCGCGCTGATTTTGAATTAACGTGATCAGTTCTGCCAGGCCAGATACGCCCCATTCGCGCTTCTCGTTGCTTAGTTTACTGTCATTTAAATGATTTTTCATCCGGATAAGGTTTCCTGCCAGATTACTTTCATTTAATGAGCGATTTGTATTATTAAGAGTTTCCCATTCTACAGCATAGTTTCCTCTTGCTATATTGGTGATAAATGTGTTGGCCTTCTTGAAATTCTGAATCGAGTTCTCGATAACATGATCAATGTCATTTACATCCAGGGGAGAGCCGTTGTCAAATATATACTGGCGGTTTTGTTGGTCGAGATTAAGAAGCAGTGCGGTAAGTTGTTTTTCGTCTCGCCCCAGACGCCTTATTATGTAAATCATAGTAGGTACACCGATAAGTAACAATACAATAACGATGAGCCTGCTGTCACCGAGCGCAGCGACATACCGGTTTTCGGCTTCTTTATTGAGTGCATCTTCATACTTGAATAAAGGATCTCTGAAGACCATATATTTTTCCCAGAGCGCAAATCCCCGGTCTTCATTTAATATAGCTGTAAATTTCTCCATGCTGTCCTGACGTGCTAATTCGATCATCCCGTTTGAAAACATCAGGTAGTCCTCAACGGCTGTCTTTATTTCATGCAAGCTTGACGTGTCGTATTTCTGACTACTGAGTTGATTCTTCAATCCTATAAAGACAGTGTCTTTATATACCATGGCAATCTTGAGTGGTTCTGCAAGTTTATCGCTTTTCGTAAGCGCATAACCGCGAACCGCTAAATCTGCGTGGACAATATCGCCAATGATCCGCTCGGTATTTTGCTTTACATGGTCTGTTCGTTCTCGAAGAGCATTGTTCTCTACAATCGTATTGCCGTTGAGAAACGTTAATATGCAATTCGCGACAAGCAAGGCTGTCAATAAGATCAATAATACTTTGATCAGATTTTTTTTCAGATTAATTCGCTGCATGTTTTCAGTGTTAGAATAATGTATACTACCTGAATCTGGTTCCAACTATAGATTTATAGAGCACACTGCAAACATCGAGACCCTCGAAAGCAAAACAAAAAAGTAGTGGGATACAAAAAAGTTGGCTTGTATCGTGCGAGTTCTTCAGAGACTATTCATATACCCATGTGAGATCATTGTTCAAGGTAGCACAGAGAACTAAAACGTCCGAAATATTACTTCGCTCAAACGCGTATACTTGTGGCGACTATTGATCGGATGTCCTTCATATCCTGCGGCATTCGCTTTATCACTATACTTGGTTGTCGCGCATAGGGTATAAATCTTACAGGTTGTTTTACCTGAAATGTGCCGTTTTACACCGCAGAGACTTTTGGTGACCTAATCTGCGATCTTTCGAACCCGTCTGTAAGTCCTGGAACGCTTTACTTTCCTCCCCCAAAAAATTACGACACTTTCTTAAACAATTATTGATTGATACGATGATTACGCTGTTAGACGCACGCCTGATGATTACGACCTGTTTCAAAAATTATGTAATCGGATTGCTTCTTCTGATTTGTATGGGCAGCAGTTTGATAGCCAGCGCGCAGCCTGACGCATTTGATGAGATCTTGTTTGGTGTAGCCTACTACCATGAGTATATGCCGTACGAGCGACTTGACGAAGACGTTCGGTTAATGAAAGAAGCCGGCATCAACTACGTTCGGTTAGGAGAGTCTACCTGGCAGTTGTGGGAACCGCGTGATGGCGAGTTTGAATTTGCATGGATGGACAGGGTAGTGGATGCTATGCACAAAGCAGGCATTAAAGTAATAATGGGTACACCTACATATTCTATTCCCGCATGGTTATACCATAAGTATCCGGAGATAACGGCTATGCAGGAGAACGGACAGCGGCTTAAATATGGAATCCGGCAAAATGTAGACCTTACCAATCCTATATATCTATACCATAGCCAACGGGTTATTAAAAGAATTGTAGAGCATTATAAAGCACATCCTGCCGTTATCGGTTATCAGATTGACAATGAAACACACTCCAAATGGCCCGATGCCCGGGATAACCACATAAAATATATTGACCATTTAAAAAAGAAATTTGAGACAGTTGATAAGGTAAATAAAGTATGGGGCCTTAACTATTGGGGACAGGCTATTAACAGTTGGGATGAGTTGCACCCGGCCAGTGGATTTAACCATCCCGGATATAGGTTAGAGTGGACACGCTACCAGCGTGTAACGGTAACGGATTTTCTTTCGTGGCAGGCGGCTATTGTCAGAAAGTATAAAGGATCTTCTCAATTTGTTATGCACGATTTTTCCGGGGCTCTTCGTGGTGATTTAGACCA
>DJFR01000149.1:58662-63067 GCA_002432545.1 Flammeovirgaceae bacterium UBA5867
CGTATTGCCATGCAGGGAGACTTTACGCGTTCATTAAAAAGAAAGAACTACCTGGTTCCTGAAACCAACGCTGCTTCGATTGGCTGGAATTCCAAAGAACAGTTCCCTCCATACGATGGCCAGCTCAGACTGAATTACTATGCTCATATAGGTTCGGGTGCGAACCTGGTTTCCTATTGGCATTGGCACTCGCTGCATAATGGTATAGAGCAATATTGGAGAGGTGTTCTTCCCCATGATCTGAAGCCGGGAAGAATATATAGGGAGATAAGCAACATTGGGCACGAACGTGAAAAGCTCGGAAAGAAGCTGGTAAACATCAGGAAGAATAATAAGGTAGCGATTCTCTTCAGCGAAGATTCCGATGTAGCGATCAGCCTTCAGCGCTTTGATAACAATTTTAAAGGACCTGACACCGGCCCCTGGGATGCCGATGGTGCGTACCAAAAAATACTCGCCAGGTTTTATAAAGTGCTGTACGATCTCAATGTAGAAGTAGATTTTGTTTTTGATAACACGGAAGATCTTAGTCGCTACGAAGTGCTGATTGTGCCATCGCTATATATAGCCAGTGATTCAATGTTGAACAAACTTAATGCCTATGTAAAAAATGGCGGGCATCTGATTGCCACTGTCAAGAGTGGTTTTTGTGACGAATACTCGGCCGTGCGACATCAGACAATGCCCGCGGGTCTTGCCGATGCTGCGGGGTTTACATACCAGGAATTTTCAACATTGCGTTCACCGGTACCGTTGAAAGGTGATCCGTTCCAGGCAAAAGATCAGAACTATACTGAACAGTGGGCTGAGTTCTTGCAAACGACCACCGCCAGACCTCTCGCATTTTATGATCATCCTTTTTTCGGAGTATATCCGGCCATAGTAAAGAATAACAGCGGCAAAGGCGCGATGACGTACTTTGGAACTGTACCTTCTGAAAGTATTATTAAAAGTATACTGACATCAGCACTTGGTGAACGAAGTCTTCTTGCAGACCAGACGCTGCCTGATAAAATAAAGGTAAAGCATGGCGTAAGCAACAGTGGAAGGAATCTTCACTTCTACTATAATTTTTCATCGGTTGAGCAGTCATTCCCTTACCAGTATGGAGAGGGTGTTAACCTGCTGACTAACCTCCCGATTCAAAAAGGTAAATATCTGATACTAAAGGCTTGGGATGTAGCTGTGATAGAATCGAAATAGTGTGGCCCGGAGCGGTCCGTTCAGGAGATATAAATTACCTATAAAATGACGAAATATATATGAGGATGATAAATGCATGCAATAATTATATCTATACTAAAGTATATGCCTTAATACTTTTTCTTGTTGTGATCGCTATCTCGTGTCCAGCTCAGCGCCAGGGTATATATGATAGAAAACAATTGTTTGATCGCGACTGGAAGTTCTTTCCCGGAGATACAGCCGCGGCCAGTGCTGCAGACTATAATGATGCGACCTGGCGTAAACTTGATTTGCCGCACGATTGGAGTATAGAAGGGGAGACCGCTCCTAAAAACCCGACAGCAGGAGGCGGTGGATATTTTCCGGCCGGCAAAGCGTGGTATCGCAAGACTTTCAGCATTCCGGCCGACTGGAAAACAAAGAGAGTATCTATATACTTCGAAGGTGTTTACATGAACTCCGAAGTTTTTATTAACGGAAAATCATTAGGTATTTATCCCTATGGCTATTCATCATTCAGTTATGATCTTACGCCTTATATAGTATTCGGTAAAGAGAACGTAGTCGCAGTGCGTGTTGATAATTCACAACACGTAAACAGTCGCTGGTATAGCGGTTCTGGTATATATCGTCATGTGTGGATGATGGTTACAGATCCGGTGCATGTAGCACAATGGGGTGTTTCCGTTACCACGCCTCAAGTCACTTCACAAAAGGCCACCGTGCAGGTAAAGACGCTGGTAAAAAATGAGACATCTTCTGTTCAACAAGTGGTTGTTAAAACTTCGCTTCTGAATAAGAATTCTAAAACAGCAGGCAGTGGTCAGATAAAAGTCGTACTCCTGGCGAATAGCGAAAAGGAAGTCTCACAGACATTGATAATAACAAGGCCCATGCTGTGGTCTCCTGAAACCCCTGATCTATACCAGGCACAAGTACAGGTGTTGAAAGACAAGCATATAGCAGACGAAACTAAAGCCAGTTTTGGTGTACGTACGGTGAAAGTCACGGCACAAAACGGTTTTCAGCTTAATGGTAAAACTGTAAAGTTAAATGGTGGCTGTGCGCATCATGATAATGGTTGCCTCGGTGCCGCAGCATTTGATCGAGCCGAAGAACGCAAAGTTGAATTACTGAAAGCTGCAGGTTTCAATGCCGTGCGAACATCGCACAACCCTCCATCCGAAGCATTTCTTGATGCTTGTGATCGATTAGGTTTATTGGTAATGGATGAGTCATTCGACTGCTGGAAAATAGGCAAGAATAAATTCGATTACGCCAAGTATTTTAAAGACTGGTGGAAGCGTGATTTGGAAGCAATGGTTCTGCGTGATCGTAATCATCCATCTATAGTCATGTGGAGTACAGGTAATGAGATACCCGAAAGAGGAACTCCGGATGCTACAAAAACTGCGAAGATGCTTGCAGATGATATAAAGAGAATGGATACATCGCGACCTATAACATCGGCTGTAGTGGAGAATGGCAAAGCGTGGGAAGTGCTTGATTCACTCGTGAATGTGCATGATGTAGCAGGCTATAATTATCATTTACACAGTGCACCTGCCGACCACGTGCGCAATCCTTCACGTATAATCGTTCAAACCGAGTCATATCCGCGTGATGCTTTTGTTAATTGGAATCTGGTACAAAACAATAGCTATATCATTGGTGATTTTGTGTGGACTGCCATGGATTATTTAGGTGAGTCTGGTATCGGCCGCTGGTATTATTCCGGTGAAGCTCCCGGGCAACACTGGGATAACGAACAATTTCCGTGGCACGGAGCGTATTGTGGCGATATAGACCTGATTGGCTGGCGAAAACCTATATCACATTACAGAAGCATGCTATATAATAATACCGAGAAACTATATATAGCAGTTCGCGAACCAGAGCCAAAACCGCTCGAAATCAAAGAAACATGGTGGTCGGTTTGGCCAACGTGGGAGAGCTGGAACTGGGCCGGATGGGAAGGGAAGACTATACAGGTAGAAGTATATTCAAAATACCCGAAGGTTAGACTTTATCTGAACAACACGCTGATAGGCGAACGTGCAACAACACACGAGCACGCGTATAAAGCTATATTTGATGTGCCGTATTCACCCGGTATACTAAAAGCTGTTGCTGTGGAGAATGGTAAGGAAGTTGAATCGACCACGTTGCAAACGGCAGGCGATGCTGCAACCATAAAGTTAACAGCCGATCGAAACGAAATAGCTGCGGATGGACAAGACTTGTCTTACGTTACAGTAGAGATCACGGACAAGAATGGTATACTTCAACCTACCGCTGCCAGTCGCCTGCATTTCCAAATTGAAGGGCCTGGCGTTATTGCCGGAGTTGATAATGCTGATCTGAAAGACTACGATCTATATATAGGAAACACACGCAAAGCGTGGCACGGACGCGCGTTGGTTGTTATTCGAAGTACACAAGGTATAGGTGATGTTAAACTCACAGTCACATCACCTGAACTGTCTCAATCTGTTATAACTATTAAAACATATAAGCCTTAGGGAAACTACGTATGCTCTATTGTCTATAGTCTGTCTGTAATTAATTTTTACTACTGGTTAATTTTCTAAAAACAAGAATGAATGATGCTTACTGCCACACCGATGTTGGAGGTGTTTACCATAACAAGCGGTTCTACCTGCTGATCGATAACTTCATCAATCTTAATAAAATTAAAACGTAGAAACGTTGGTGAGAATGGAGTGAATAAAACGGTACGAACAACTTTAAGTAATTTTTTAGTATTAAACACAGAGAGAATGAGTAGAAAGATTTTTACTTGGATATATATATGCATATGTATCGTCAGTAGTTTTGAGACATATGCTCAGTTTAAAAGTAATATTGTAGCTATTGGTGGTGGTGGATTTGTAACCGGTATAATATCCGATCCTAAAACCGGAGATATATACTGTCGCACGGATGTAGGAGGAGCCTATCGGTGGGACGCAGCAGCTGATAGTTGGGTGCAGCTTTTAGATTGGCTCCCGGACAGCCAAGGCGGATTGTCGGGAGTGGAATCATTGGCAATCGATCCGCAGAATCCCAACAATATCTATATGCTCTGCGGCATTTCATATTCAAGCGGTGGCATGACGGCCATATTGAAATCAACAGATAAAGGAAATACGTTCACAGTTGCCGATGTAACATCGAAATTCAAAACGCATGCCAACGGATATGGACGCGGTAATGGCGA